>JAUVZB010000041.1 GCA_030602785.1 Dehalococcoidia bacterium | reverse complement strand
GGGAGTAGCGGTCTCTTCCAGGTCACCGACTATCTTGAAGCCCAGGCGATCCGATGGCTTTCTCATTGTCACCTCCTGGGTGACAACTTACCACGTGTGGTTCATAGCTGCACATGCTCTCCAATCCACGGATTACGGTTGGAAGGGGGCGTTTCTCGCAGGCCTTCCAGATGCCGGAGGCGAGCTTCTCGCGGTCGTACTCTTCGCGTCGCCCATCCTTCTTGACCACGGAGAGTGCGTGGCTCTGGACGCGCTCAGACGTCGTGAACCGCACTCCGCACGTGGAACACACACGCCTCCGCCTGACCTCTTCTTCGAGACCTCGAGAGTCCACTACACGGGACTCCAACGCACCACAGTACGGGCACTTCATGCGGCAAACCCCACCATTTGTGGTCTCTTGCTATTCTAGCACTACATAGAGGGTGTCACAACAAGATGTGGAAGGCGGCCTGCGGCTGAGGTGGAGGGGAGGATGACGCGCATCCTCCCCTCCCGCTATTGACTACTGCCAGGAGAGCCGGGAAGGCTCGGGTGTGACGGTCATGGGCTCTCTCATGGCGTGGGCCAGCTGTCCGCTTGAATGGTGCTGTCCACGCCGGAGGAAGGATGGTACATCGAGGCTGTCTCCGCCGCCCTTCATCAGCCGGCGCAGCTCCTCCGTGTCGGGAGAACCCTTTCCATACTGGCTGGTGAAGCCCGTGGCGATAACCGTGATTTTCACGTCGGCATCCAGCCTGGGGTCGAATACGACGCCGAAGATGATGTTCGCCCGGGGGTCGACCGCATTACCGATGACGCTTGCTGCCTCGTTGCACTCGAAGAGTGTCAGACTGGGCCCACCGGTGATGTTGAAGAGCACGCCTTTGGCGCCTGTCACCTGTGCGTCGAGCAGGGGGCTCGCGAGTGCGGCCTTTGCCGCATCCATCGCCCGATTCTGGCCGGTGCCGTGCCCCACGGACATCCACGCCGGCCCCGCGTTCTTCATGACGGACTTGATGTCCGCGAAGTCGAGGTTGATGAGACCGGGAACAGTCACGACCTCGGAGATGGCCTGCACTCCAAGCAGCAGTGCGTCATCGGCCATCCTGAATGCGGAGTCGATGGTGGTCTTGTTGTCACAGAGCTGCAGCAGCCTGTCGTTCGGGATGATAATCAGCGTGTCGACCTTCTCGGACAGGTTCACGATGCCCTCTTCCGCCACCTCACATCGGTGTCCCCCTTCGAACTTGAACGGCTTCGTGACGACGCCGATTGTGAGCGCGCCGGACTCCTTCGCGGTCTCAGCCACCACCGCCATGCCACCTGTTCCTGTTCCGCCGCCCATTCCTGCAGCAACGAAAACCATGTCGGCGGCTTCGACGACTTCCTGGATGGCCTGCTTGCTCTCCTCAGCGGCTTTGTGGCCGATCCTCTGGTCGCCGCCGGCTCCGAGACCCCGGGTGAGTTTCTCCCCCAATTGTATCCTTGTCGGCGCCTCCGCCATTGCAAGGGCCTGGGCGTCCGTGTTCATGGCGATGAACTCGACGCCGCGGATGCCTTCTCTAATCATGCGGTTGATTGCATTCGTTCCACCGCCGCCGATGCCGATTGCCTTGATTCTGGCCGGGGCCGGTGTGTAAGTTGTCTTAGCCATTTCTACCTCCTAGTCATCGCAACTTGTCGCCACACTCGGGGCCTATCCGTGGAAAAGTCTCCGCAGCAGCTTGGCGATACCTCCGAACATCCCGGCGCGCTTCCCCTGCCAGGCCGATGGTTCCCGGTTACGTGCCTGCCAGAGGACCAGGCCGAGAGTTGTCGAATATGCCGAGTCGCGCAGAATATCCGTGATGCCGTATACACCGCTGCCGAGCGGAGCGCCCCTCCTCACGGGCATGCTCAAGTGCTCCTTGCCCAGATCCACCAGTCCGCCGAGATTCGCTGTCCCGCCGGTGAGAACGAGGCCGCAAGGGGCCAATCGCTGGTAGTCGGTAGTCGGAAGCTCAAGAAGAATCAACTCGAAGAGTTCCTCCATCCTCGAGCGGACGATGTCGCAGAGCTCCTTGTAGGACGCTGCGTGGCCGTTCTCTATCCCTGTCAACTCCGTCTCTCTGCCGGTGTCCAGTCCAGGGGTGACATTGCCGTAGGTCTTCTTCATGCGCTCGGCGACGTGGAAGGGGAGGCCGAGACCGATAGCGATGTCGCTTGTTATCTGATAGCCTGCGACCGGTATTATGGCCGTGTGATAGATGTCCCCGTCCTTGAAGACCGCGATGTCGGTCGTACCTCCACCGACATCAGCCATTATTATGCCGCTCTCGCGCTCCTGCGCGGTGAGCACCGCCTCTCCACTTGCAAGAGGTTCCAGGACGAGGTCTTCAACCTGCACGCCGATGCTCCTGATCACTTTTACCAGGTTCTGAACCGATGACACGGAAGCCGTGATGATGTGAGTCTCTACATCAAGCCGTGTGCCGTGCATGCCAACCGGCCGCTTGACGCGCTCTTCGCCATCAAGCGTGTAGAACCGTGGTATCGCGTGGAGTAGCTTCTTGCCCTCGGGCACCGTCACGCTCTTCGACGCGGCGAGGACCCTGTTCAGGTCCTCAGAACGGACGAGACGGTCGGCACGGGGAATAGCAACGACTCCCCTGTTGTTGATACTGCTGATGTGCCGTCCGGTTACGCCGACGAATACCGAGTCGACTCGCGTGCCACTTATCTTCTGCGCCTCTTGAATCGATGTGGCGATTGCCTCCTTCGCCTCGTCCATGTTGACAACGATTCCTTTGTGCAGCCCGTGGCTCGGTACAACGCCAACACCAAGGACTTCGATGTCGTCCTGGCTCCTGACGTTTGCCACGATAGTGGCTATCTTTGTGGTGCCCACATCAATAGCGGAAATGATCCCTTTGGTCATCTTCACCTCCATTAGATTGCGCTGGCCGCTGAGACGCATACGGGTCTATGCAAGGCGCTCAGCGACTCTGAGCCGCGCGCTGCGGCTGCGTGGGTTGGAGCTACTCTCCAACGCAGTAGGTCGCATGACCTTTTTCGTGATGAGCGAGAAGGCGCTGTCGGCTGCCTCCCGGCGCATGAACTGCTTCACAATGCGGTCCTCCAGGGAGTGGTAGCTGATGACCACCAGCCTGCCCCGTGAGCGCAGGAGGCTCACAGTCTGGTCCAGTCCCAGCTTGAGACTCTCCAGTTCCCTGTTGACTGCGATGCGAAGAGCCATGAATGTGCGGGTGGCAGGATGGATTCTGCCACGCCTGCTGCCCAGGACCTGCTGCACAAGGTGCGCAAGTCGTAATGTGGACAGGATCGGCCGATTCCGGACAATCCTGTGCGCGATTTGGCGGGAGTACCTTTCTTCCCCGTACTCCCAGAGGATTTGAGCGAGGTCTTGCTCGCCATAGCCGTTGACGATGTCCGCGGCGCTGAACCCCTCACTCATGTCGAAGCGCATGTCGAGGGGGGCCTCGCGCTGGAAGCTGAACCCGCGCTCTGCGGCGCCAAGCTGCATGGAGGATATCCCGAGGTCAAAGAGTATGCCGTCGTTAGAGGTGAATCCCTGCTGTTGACAGATGCCGGCGAGGTCTGCGAAGTTGCCCTGCGCAAGTACGACGGATGTTCCGAACTCGGACAGTGTCCGGCCGGCAATATCAAGTGCTGCAGAGTCGGCGTCTATGCCGAGCAGGCGGCCTGAAGGCTGGATTCGTTCGAGGAGGGCACGAGCATGACCGCCTGCTCCAAGTGTGCAATCGACATACGAGCCGCCCGGATGGGCCTGTAGTCCTTCCATGGCCTCAGTCACCATCACGGGGACATGTATGGCCGGCGACACCGTGTCGTTGCTCAACTCCCTCCCATGCCTTCCAGTATCTGATCTGCTTGCTCTTCGGATGATGCCCTCTCAGTCTTCCACAGGTCTTCGTTCCACAGCTCAACCGACTGGTTCACGCCCACGACTACGACGCTATCCCCGATCTCGGCGTGAAGACGCAACGGAAGCGGCAATCCTATCCTCCCCTGCTTGTCGAACGCAGCAGAGAAGGCCGTGCCGAATATCGCCCTGTTGAGCTTGCGCTGGCTTGCCGATGTCAGGGCCTTTGAGGCCAGTTCGTCGGCCAGGCGCTTCCATTCCGCTAGTGGGTACGCCCTGATGCATTTCTCCGGGCCCTTCGTCAGGACGACTGCCTCGCGCATGTCACGACGGAACTTGGGAGGCAGCGGAACTCTTCCCTTGTCATCGAGTTTGTACGCATACTCGCCAAAGAACATCTTCGTCTCCCCCTTTAGGGAATTCGTCTCCCTTTCTCCCCACTTTTCCCCACAAGCCTATTTAAGGGCTTCCTGCACGGTTTGTCAAGTCCCCCCCCTCCCCCAATAGTCCCGGTTGAGCCGCCCAAACGTCGGAATGCGATTCTGCCCGCGTATGTGGTAAAATCTTCAGCTTGGTGGCAAGTGCTGATTGGGGCTCCCATGCGTATAGATATCCTGTGCCTGTTTCCGGAGATGTTTGTGTCGCCCTTCAGTCACAGTATTGTGAAGCGGGCGGAAGAGCGCGGACTGGTGCAGGTTGTTGCGCACAACATCAGGGACTACACTCATGACAGGCATGGGACCGCCGATGACTATCCGTATGGCGGTGGGGCCGGCATGGTCCTCAAGCCGGAGCCCGTTTTCGAGGCGGCCGAGCATATCGGGCAGTTGACAGGGGTGGAGAACCCCACGGTTGTGTTGCTGACCCCTCAGGGGAGACCGTTCACGCAACGGATTGCTGACGAGCTTTCCAGGCGCGCCAACCTGGTGCTTATCTGCGGCCACTATGAGGGCATAGATGAGCGAGTTGCGGAGAACCTGGCGACGGACGAAATCAGTATCGGAGACTACGTGCTTACGGGAGGTGAGCTGGCGGCGATGGTTGTGGTGGACTCAGTGGTGAGGCTCATTCCCGGGGTGCTGGGCTCGGATGAGTCGGTGACGGATGACTCCCATGCGGACGGCTTGCTTGAGTATCCGCAGTACACGCGTCCGGAGCGGTATCGAGATTGGGATGTGCCGCCGATTCTGCTCTCGGGCAATCATGGAGAAATTGCAGCCTGGAGGCGCCGCCAGTCGCTGTTGCGAACTGCGACGAGACGGCCGGACCTTCTGGAAAAAGTGACATTGACTGACAAGGAGCGAGCATGGATATCAGACAACTCATTGAACCTACAGTGAACGAGAACATTCCGCGGTTGTCTCCAGGCGACACTGTGCGGGTCTCGCTGCGGGTGAAGGAAGGCGACAGGGAGCGAGTGCAGCATTTCCAGGGCATGGTTATTCGTATGAGGCGCGGCGTGGATGGCGGTCGGTTCACCGTCAGGCGTGTCACGTATGGCGTTGGCGTGGAGTACACGATTCCGTTCCAGTCGCCCCTCGTCGATGGCGTTGAGGTGCTTCGACACGGCAAGGCCAGGCGCGCGAAGCTCTACTACATGCGAAACCTGAGTGCCAAGCGGGCCAGATTGAAGGAGCGGCGGGCGAAGGTCGTCCAGCCACAATCCTCCGACGACGCTGACAGCTAGCTTCGCCACCCTTTAGGACTGATGCGGTACGCTGAGGTGGCAGTTGATGCCCCGGCGGGAAGCTCTACATACTCGTATTCCGTCCCTGAGGACCTCCTCATCAGGGAGGGACAGAGCGTATGGGTGCCGTTCGGGTCCAGAACGGCTCGGGGTGTGGTTGTTGAGGTCACCGCCGAGCCTGCCCACGAGGCGACACGCTCCATCCTCCTCGCGTCGGGCGATGTGCCTCCGCTTTCGCGCAGGCAAATCGAGATTGGCCGCTGGCTCAGCAACAAGTACCTGAGTTCTCTCTATGCGGCCCTTGCGCTCATGTTGCCGCCCGGGACCGCGCGCGAACCTGATGTCTACTACGAGGTCGTAGATGTCGCCCACGAATCTCTCCCTTCGCTGCCTGCCCGGCAGAAGGCCGTCCTCCAGCACGTCCGCGAGTCGGGAAAGCTCAGCCTGAAGGAGCTGCGGCGTATTCATGGCAGAACTGCTGCAGGGCAGGCTGCCGATGCGCTTGTCCGCCAGGGAGTTCTCCGAAGGAATGAAGTGCCCCGCGGGCGCCGTGTGGAGGCTCGCACCGAATTGCTCGTGTCGTTGAAAATCGACCCGCAGGAATGTGCCCGGGAAATAGACTCGCTCCGCAAGTCGCGGGCGTGGCGGCAGGCGCAGGTGCTTGAATTCCTTCTCTCCAGTGAGCGCCCCATGTCTCCCGGTGAACTTCGCACAGGTTCTGGTGCCTCGCCGGCGGTGCTGCGCGCACTCCATGATCGCGGCCTCGTTGAGCTGCACGAGCAGCGGGTATGGAGGGACCCCCTTGCCTCTCTGAACGTGCGCTCTCTTGATACCCCTGCGCTGACCGACTGGCAGACGAGCGTGTGGGAAAGCATGGTCGCAAACTGGGATGACGGGTCCTCTCCGGAGTTCCTCCTCTTCGGCGTTACAGGTAGTGGCAAGACTGAGATCTACTTGCGTGCTGTTGAGCGGATGCTGGCCGTCGGTCGGCGGGCAATATGTCTTGTGCCGGAGATAGCCCTGGCAGCTCAGACCGTGGAGCGCTTCACCAGCCGCTTCCCCGGCCGTGTTGCACTGATTCACAGTGGGCTCTCGTCAGGACAGCAGTTCGATGAATGGGAACGCGTCCGGAGTGGTGCCGCAGATGTCGTCGTTGGACCGCGCAGCGCCCTGTTTGCACCGGTCGACAATCTCGGCCTGGTCGTGCTTGATGAGGAGCATGAGTGGGCCTACAAGCAGGATGACGTGGCCCCGCGTTACCATGCCCGGGCAGTCGCGAAGGAGCTTGCGCGGATGAGTGGAGCGGCCCTCATACTCGGCAGCGCCACGCCTGACGTAGAGACCTTCCACCGGGCCGGCACCGGAGGACTGCATCTGCTGGAATTGCCCCACCGCATCGGCGGCGCTGCACAACTGCCGCCGGTCGAAGTCGTGGACATGAGGACTGAGCTGCGGCAGGGCAACTCCGGGCTGTTCAGCAATACACTTGTCTCGGCGATTGGCGACGCTCTGGCCCGACGTGAGCAGATTCTCCTCTTCCTCAATCGCCGGGGGACTGCAACGCTGGTGCAGTGCCGTCGCTGCGGGCACGTCTTCAGTTGTCCTCGCTGTTCGGTTGCACTGGCGCATCATTCGGCCCGCGGAAGGCTGCTCTGTCATCGGTGCGGCTACTCGGCACCCGTCCCGGAGCGGTGTCCGACGTGCCGGAGTCCCCGTCTTCGCTTCATCGGCGTGGGAACGCAGCGCGTGGTGGAAGAGGTCAATTCACTCTTTCCGCATGCTCGCACAATCAGGTGGGACAGCGATGTGCCCGCCCGTGTGAGAGGAGAGTCACGACTGCACGAGGCGGTCCACGGCGGGCATGTGGACGTGATTGTGGGAACGCAGATGGTCGCCAAGGGGCTTGATTTTCCGAACGTCACGCTTGTCGGCGTCGTCAGTGCCGATCTGGGCCTCAACGTGCCTGACTACAGGTCCGGCGAACGTGTCTTCCAGTTGCTGTGTCAGGCAGCCGGCCGCGCGGGGCGAGGTGTGAAGCCGGGCCGTGCCGTCGTACAGAGCTATGCCCCTGAGAACTACGTCATTCGGGCGGCGGCGACACATGACTACAGGAGCTTCTTTGCTGCCGAGATACGCTACAGAGAGGACGCCTACTACCCGCCGTTCAGCTCTGTTGTCCGCCTTGTGTTCGCCCATCTGAATGAGCACCGCTGCCGCCTGGAGGCTGAAAGGGTTCACGCGGAACTCGTCCGGCGGGCGCGCGGAGGAGATATCCGAATCATCGGGCCGTTTCCTGCCTTCGTCTGGCGCGTAAGGGGGCGCTATCGCTGGCATATAACCGTACGCGGTTCCCGGCCGGGCGACTTGATAGCCGGGCTCGCGCTGCCACAGGGGTGGACAGTCGATGTCGATCCCGCCAGCGTTGCGTGAGCACTGTGGCGATGCCACAATAGGAAAGGGAGTGGACCATGCAGGTTCTTGGCATCATGGGGAGTCCCCGCCGCGGAAGCAATACTGAGCTGTTGCTTGACAGCGCGCTGTCGGGAGCGGAGAGCCTGGGGGCGGAGACGGTGAAGATTGTCGTGTCTGAGATGGATATCCGTCCGTGCATGGAGCTGTATCACTGCGCCCTGGACGGTACGTGCTCGATTCGCGATGATATGCAGCAGCTCTACGGTCCGCTGGCCACAGCGGACTGCGTTGTCCTTGCGTCCCCGATCTTCTTCTACGGTCTGACGAGTCAGGCGAAAGCACTTATTGACCGCTGCCAGGCGCTCTGGGTTCGCCGGCACGTGCTCAAGTCGTGGGTTCCGGACGACAGCATCCGGAAGGGGGCACTGATTGCCGTCGGGGCGACCGGGGGGCCCAGGCTGTTTGACGGCGTGATCCAGACCTCGACGTATTTCTTCGACGCAATCGGTGTGCGCTACGCGGACGAGCTTCTTGTGAGGGGCGTTGATGGGAAAGCACAGGTGAGGGACTTCCCGCGACTGCTTGACGAGGCAGTTGAGTTGGGGAGCAGGCTTGTCTCCGGAGCCCCATCCATTCACCGGACCTCGTGACAGCCGTTCTCAGGGCCTTTCTCAGGAGAGCAGGCTGAGCTGACATCACTCGACTTCCTGGCAATGGCAGGGAGAGATACTCACGAGGTCTCGGGTTCCCGTGGCCTCTTGATGGGATGTGTGAAGATGGAGACATCGCGGTGGTGGTGCCGGGGTATCCAGGGTACAGACGAGGCGACTACGTATTCTCATCCTCTCCAACGTGCTCTTCCTGTTGCCAACAGAGGGCGTGCGGTTTCCCGTTGGGGGGCCGGGCCTCACGACAGGTTCCGATTTGACAGCTCCGAGATGTGGCGTCATACTGGTAACAGTTATGATTAGCAGGGCATTATGAGAAACACTCGACAGAGGGAAGCTATCCTGCGTGTCGTGCGCCGTATGAGCTGTCATCCCACTGCGGACGAGGTCTATGCGGAAGTCAGGAAGGAGATTCCCTGCATCAGTCTCGGCACTGTCTACCGGAACTTGAAGGTGCTTGCAGACACTGGAGAGGTGGCGCCGGTTGGAGGTGGCGGGACGCTCCACAGGTACGATGGATGTACGGACAATCACTACCATTTCCGCTGTGACTTGTGCGGGCGGGTGCTCGACATAGAGGAGCCGGTTGATACGGGACTGGACCGGAGAGTGGCCGCGCAGACGGGGCTTGCGATACGCTGTCACGCTCTCGAGTTTCACGGTCTGTGCAAAGAGTGCCAAACTGGAGAGCGGGGCGCAGAGTGATTGACAGGACGGGCGTGGGCAATTGAGAGCCCGCAGGGACTGGCTGGACCATGCAGGAGCATGAGCGAACGACAATGAGGAGGGTACAGTCCTATGGCAGTTTTCAGTGCAGCTGAGTTGCTGGACATCGCGGTCGGAATCGAGAGGAATGGCGTGGCCTACTACGATTCTCTCTCTCAGGCCACGGGCGACCCGACCTTGAAGAAGACCTACGAGCAGTTGGCTGATATGGAGCGGCATCATGTCGATGTGTTCCAGCAGATGAGAAGTGCGGTGTCGGGCGCCGGCGCAGTGGTACCGGTGGAGGATGAAGTGGAGTACGGGGCGTACCTGAAGGCGCTTATCGACTCCTCCGTGTTCACCGATGACACGGTTGCACGCGAACTTGCGAGGAGTGTGGGCTGTCCGGCGGAGGCGCTCCAACTTGCCCTGGGCGCCGAGAAGGACTCGATACTCTTCTATACTGAGATGCGTGACCTGGTGCCTCAGCGTCAACGTGAGGCGGTGGACAACATCATCAAGGAGGAGAGAAGCCACGTGAGGCTGCTCTCCGACCTGAAACAACGGTACTCGTAAAGGAGAATGGGAGATGACCGAAGACATCAAGAGGATGGACATCCTGAAGAAGGCACTCGAGATCGAGGTCGCCGAGAAGGGCTACTACGAGAAGGCGGCGGCGAGTGCCACGAATGCACTCGCGAGGAAACTCTTCGAGCGGCTGGCCTTTGAGGAGGACGCCCATGCGAAGAAGTTTCGGGAACTCGAGGTGCAGTTGACCAGGTCCGATGACTGGCCCTCGGTTGAGGCGCCTTCATGGCAGGGAGAGGAACTCAAACTCGTGTTCGCCGGTCTCAAGTCTGCCTCTCCGCAGGAGGTGCAGGTCGCGCGCACGGAACTCGACGCCATGAGGGACGCGATGGGAAGGGAGCTGCAGGCATACGACATGTACCGGACCAGAAGCGCGGAGAGCACCTCTCCCGCCGAGAACAAGTTCTACAGTATCCTGGCCGGCGAAGAACGGATGCACCACCTCGCTCTGCTCGATGCGTATGAATACCTGACGGACCCTGCGGGCTGGTTCACGGTGAAGGAGAAGTGGACTCTTGAAGGATAGCCGGGTTTCTCCGGAAGGAGGCGAAATGGATGATGTGATGCTGGGAGTGCGCGACCTGGTCGTTGAGGTCGGAGGCGTCGAGATACTACATGGAATAGACCTCAACATCGGATACGGCGAGACTGCTGCGCTGTTCGGTCCGAATGGTAGTGGCAAGAGTACGTTGCTGATGACCATCATGGGTTTCCCGAAGCATCGGGTCACTCGAGGCGGCATACTGTTCAAGGGACAGGACATAACTGGTCTGTCCATGGACGAGAGGGCGCGCCTTGGAATCGGAATCTCCTTCCAGCGGCCGCCTGTTGTGAGAGGAGTGAAGACACGGGACATGGTTGTGGCCTGTCAGCGCGGGAAGGGTTCCGAGGGCGAGCTTCGTGACTTGGCGGCAGCAGCAGGACTCACCGATTTCCTCGACCGGGACGTGAACTACCGATTCTCCGGTGGGGAAATCAAGCGGTCCGAGTTGCTGCAACTGACTGCCCAGAACCCCGAGCTTGCCCTGCTGGACGAACCCGAATCAGGAGTCGACCTCGTGAATATCGCGGTAATCGGGGAGCTCATCAATGGGGTCCTTCAGAAGGATGTGAGAATCAGGGAGCGAAGTCACTCCGGGCTTATCATCACGCACACCGGACATATCCTTGACTACGTGAGCGCCCGCACCGGTTACGTCATGATTGATGGACGGCTCTCGTGCGGGGGTGACCCTCACGAGATACTGGCCACAATCAAGAAGTGCGGCTATGAGGAGTGCGCTACATGCGTGAAGTGAGGCCCGAACCTGAGACCAGCGGCGCGGTGCGGCTTTCTGCGTCACCGGCGGCGGCCGGCGACGAGATAGATCCGGGAGCCTATGTGACAGAAGCGCCGGGCCTGCCGTATGAAGATGACCCCGCCCGCCTTCCGGAAGAGATGAAGGCGCGTATGCTCGAGACGGGTGTGGTGGTTGACGCCCCCGGCGACCGCTCCGGCACATTCATCCAGGTTGACCACACATCCGTTCATTCATCCGTTACGCAGGATGGCATCGAGTTGCTGCCCGTGCGTGCCGCACTTGAGAAATACGACTGGTTGTCGCAGTACTTGTGGCGTGCGGTGGACCCGGGAGCCGATAGATTCACGTCGAGCGTGGAACAATCTGAACACAGGTCCGAGTACAACGGCTACTTCATCAGGGCCCTTCCGGGCCGTAAGACGCTTCTGCCACTTCAGACCTGTCTGTATCTTGACACGGAGGGCCTGGCCCAGAACGTCCACAACATCGTGATTGCGGAAGAAGGCTCGGAGCTGCATATCATCACTGGTTGCACATCCGGCCCTCATAACCAGGCGGGGCTGCACCTGGGCGTCTCCGAGTTCTATGTGGGAAAGGGAGCGAAGCTCACTTTCACAATGATTCACAACTGGGAGCCGGGCATTGCCGTACGGCCGCGGACGGGCATCATAGTTGAGGAGGACGGCACGTTTCTCAGTAACTACGCAATCATGAAACCGGTTCACAACCTCCAGATGAGTCCTGTGGCGCACTGTGTGGGGGAAGGGGCCTTAGTCAGGTTCAACAGCGTCATAGCAGGTTTTCCGGGCACGAAGATGGATATCGGCTCCAGTGTCTACCTCGACGCACCGGGTTCACGCACAGAGATTATCTCCCGGGTCATAACGACAGGTGGGGAGATAACGGCCCGGGGATACATCGAGGGAAATGCGCCGGATGTCAAAGGCCACCTGGAGTGCCGGGGTCTCATCTTGGGCGATGGCGGAGTGATTCATGCCGTCCCTGAGTTGCGCGGGACGCTTGCGGGCATTGACCTGTCTCACGAGGCGGCGGTCGGGAAGATTGCAGAAGAGGAAGTGCAGTACCTCATGGCGCGGGGGTTGACTCATGACGAGGCTGCCGCGACGATTGTGCGTGGCTTCCTCCACGTCGATATCGAGGGACTGCCCGATGCCCTCAACGCGGAACTCCAACGGGCCATAGAGGCAAGCGAGAAGGACCTCATGTAGTGAGTCTCGAATCGAGCAGAAGAATGGACGCAGAGATATTGCACCAGCTCGGCTACGGACTGTATGTCGTCAGTTCCAGTATGGACGGACGATACAACGGGCAGGTCGCGAATGCCCTGATGCAGGTGTGTGCTGAACCGGCCGCGGTCGCCGTGTGCCTCAACAAGAAGAACCTCACACATGAGTACATCCGCTCGAGCCGTGTCTTCACTGCCTCCGTTCTGTCAGAGGAAACGCCGCTTCCCTTCATAGCCCGCTTCGGTTTCAGGTCCGGGCGAGACGTGGACAAGTTCGAGGGATTGGATGCGATGATCGGCTCCACCGGGGCGCCAATTCTGAAGGACTTCTGCACCGCGTATCTTGAAGTTGAAGTGGAGCGTGAGGCCGATGCGTGGACTCATACCGTGTTCATCGGACGCGTTGTTGGGGCCGGCATTCTCGCCGAAGGTGTCCCGATGTCATATGCGTTCTACCACGACGTCAAGCGGGGCGTGACACCGAGAACTGCCCCGAACTATGTGAAGCATCACGAGAAGGAGTCAGAAGTGAGCAAGTACGAGTGCACAATGTGCGACTACATCTATGACCCCGCTGTGGGGGACCCCGATAGTGGCGTGGCGCCGGGCACGGCCTTCGAAGACCTGCCGGATGACTGGGGCTGCCCTGTCTGCGGCGCCGCGAAGAGCGAGTTCGAGAAGGTCGAGGACTAGTTGCTGTGACAGGAGCACGCAATCTTGATAAGAGCGCCACTGCTGAGGCACTCGGGAAGACTGTGGCTGAGAAGTCCGAGTTGTTCCAGCGGTACTCGTACTATGCCGCATTCGCACAAGACGCCGGCTATGAGCAGACTGCAGATATCCTGATGGCGACGGCGAGAAACGAGGCCGAGTGCGCTCGACAGGGTCTGGCCCACCTGCTCGGTGAAGTCGACCCCGTGTCATTCCTTGACATGGCGGTTGCCGGGGAGCATGTCGACAGGACAGATACCTACCCGGAGCTCGAACGCCTGGCCCGGTCGGAGGGCTTCGACGAGATTGCCGACTATTTTCGCATTGTGGCCGAGGCTGAGGGGAAGCACGAGAACATGCTCGGGCTTGTCAGGGATGCCCTTCGCCATGGACAGACTCTCGAAGGCAGAACCGTTGCGTACTCGGCCGTGGACATGGCGCAGATCATGCTTCCTGCCCAGGCGAATGTAGCAGGCTACGTTCACGGCGGTGATTTGATGAAGCTCGCGGATAACGCTGCATGGGTGGTGGCGTGCCGTCACGCACGCAAGAATGCCGTAACTGCCAATGTGGAGGAGATGAACTTCCACAGCCGGGTGAAGGTTGGCGACCTGGTTCTCATGCGCGCGCGCATCACTTATGCAGGGCGGACCTCCATGGAGGTCAGGGTGGATGTCCGGGCAGAGGACCTGCTCTCAGGACGAAGAGTAGAGGCGCTCACCGCGTATTTCATGACTGTCGCGCTCGATGCACAGGGTAACCCTGCCCGTGTGCCACCGCTCATCATCAGCACCCGGGAGGAGCACAAATCGTACGAGGAAGGGCGGGCACGCTATGAGGCCAAGAGAAGGGCACGCCGACCATAGTGAGCGTGAGGCAGAGCATGATGCAGCACCCGACGCACACGCAGCTCCATGCCATTCCGGGCAAGTTGCTCATGGAACTGACGTTGGTTTCTGGAACGGGTACAAGGCACGAGAGTCCGGCAGTTAGCCGGACGCACTTGAAGTAATCCAGCGGGGCACAGAGGCCTCGAGATAGGGTCGCGGACTGTCGAAACAGTCCTGCACGGCCGGAGGGAGATAGAGAACATGATTGAGAACCTGTCGGGAGAACAGCTGGAACGAATGCTTGAGGCCCTGCCTGTTGACATCGGTTTTGTCGACAGCGAGGACAAGCTTCGGTACTGGAACAGGCACGAGACGAGAGTCTTCAAGCGGGCTCATTCCGCGCTTGGCCTGCCGGTGCAGAAGTGCCATCCACCAAAGAGTGTCGATAAGGTGGAGCGCATCATCGGGGATTTCAAGGCGGGCAAGAGGGATTTCGCCGAGTTCTGGATAGACATGCGAGGCATGAAGCTCTACATACGCTACTTCGCGGTTCGGAGTGAGGCTGGTGAGTATCTGGGCACACTCGAAGTCGGACAGGATATCTCCAGGATTCAGAAGCTGGAAGGCCAGAAGCGCCTTCTTGATGACTAGGAGGGCTGTCATATGAAGCCGCGAGCAGTTGCCGATGGGGTTCTATGGGTCGGTTCCATCGATTGGGACAGGCAACTCTTCGACGAGTTGATACCTCTACCTGATGGCACGAGCTACAACGCCTACCTGGTGAGCGGGTCGGAGAAGACCGCCCTCATAGATACCGTTGACCCGACCAAGACAGGCGAGTTGTGCGAGTTCCTCGATGCTGCAGAGGTCACGAGACTCGATTATGTCGTTGCAAGTCACGCCGAACAGGACCACTCGGGCAGCATCCCGTATATCCTGGGGCGCTATCCCGATGTGATGGTTGTCTGCACTCCGAAGGCAAAGGGCATGCTCATAGACCTGCTCGACGTGCCTGAGGAGCGCATCCTGACGGTGGCCGATGGTGAAACGCTCTCGCTTGGCGACCTGACACTTGAGTTCATCCACGCAGCGTGGGTCCACTGGCCGGAGACGATGCTGACGTATCTGCGCGAACGACGCATCCTGTTTCCATGTGACCTGTTCGGCTCTCATCTGGCGACATCCGAGCTGTTTGTGTCTGACCCGGCGAAGGTGTACCGGAGCGCGAAGCGCTACTACGCCGAGATAATGATGCCTTTCAGAACGAACATCGTGAAGCATCTGGAGCGGCTCTCCTCGTACGACATCGACATGATTGCACCGAGCCACGGGCCGCTGTATGACAACCCACAGTTCATCATGGACGCGTACCGCGAGTGGGTGTCGGGACCGCCGGCGAACAAGGTGGTGATTCCATACGTGTCGATGCATGGCAGCACACAGGCGTTGGTGGACAGGCTGATCTCCTCGCTTGCGGACCGGGGTGTTGCCGCCGTTCCGTACCGGCTTTCATCAGATGACATAGGGCGGCTTGCCATGGAATTGGTAGATGCGGCCACGATTGTGCTGGGGACACCGACGGTGCTTCTGGGCGCCCATCCATTGGTGGCCTACGCGGCCGTGCTGGCGAATGCGCTGCGCCCGAAGGCGCAATTCGCGTCTGTCGTCGGTTCATATGGCTGGGGTGGCAAGGCCGTTGACCAATTGCTGTCCCTTGTGCCGAATCTGAAAGTCGAGGTGCTCGACCCGGTAATCGTAAAAGGCTTTCCGCGCAAGAGTGACCTGGAGAACGTCGACTCTCTTGCATCACGAATAGCCGACAAGCACAGGGACTCCAATCTTGTATGAGAACTCATTGACGAACGATATGTAAGGAGGATTGGGAATGAGAATCGGAGATGTCGTGAAGACCGCGGGTACCGAGGGGAAAGAGAAGCATGTGCCGCTGATCGAGGTTGGCAAGGGCAAGGGGGAAGCAGGAGCCGATATCGTCCATGTTGTGGTGGGCAAGGAAGTGCCTCATCCCAACACGGTGGAGCATCATATCGCCTGGGTGTCGCTCTATGGAGTGAAGCAGGATGGACAGGTCATCAACCTGGGGCGGTCGGACCTGGCCCCGGCCTATACCAGCCCCAACGTCAGGTTCCAGGTACCGGTGGACCAGTTCAAGGCGTTCTGCGCCGTCTCGTACTGCAACGTGCACGGCGTGTGGGAGAACTGCCTGGAACTGTAGGTGGTTGGATGGAAGTTCTACGTACTACTTCGTGTTTAGGGGAGGAATGGAAAGATGGAAGAACAGATGGAACAAGTTGTGAGCATGCCTCGACTTGGAGAGAAGGCGCCGGAGTTTGAAGCGCCGACGACGCACGGGGTGCTGAATCTCTCCGATTTCAAGGGAAGCTGGCTGATTATCTTCTCTCACCCCGCGGATTTCACGCCCGTCTGCACGACTGAATTCATGGCCTTTGCGCAGCTCTACCCCGAGCTCAAGAAGCGCGGCGTTGAGCTCATGGGCCTCAGTGTGGACAGCGTGACGTCGCACATCGCCTGGGTTCGCAACATCGAGGAGAAGACCGGCGTCAAGATTCCGTTCCCCGTGATTGCGGACCTGAACAAAGACGTCTCGATGAAGTTCGGGATGGTGCATCCGGGGCAGAGCAAGACCGAGACCGTGCGTTGCGTCTTCGTCATCGACCCGAACCAGGTTATCAGGCTCATCCTCTACTACCCGCTGACCACCGGCCGCAACATGGATGAGATTCTGCGCGTCGTCGATGCCTTGCAGACTACCGATGCTAACAAGGTGGCCACGCCGGCCAACTGGCGACCGGGGGACATGGTCATCGTTCCGCCGCCCTCCACGCAGGAGATGGCCGAAGAGAGACTCAACCAGGGCTATGAATGCGTTGACTGGTACTTCTGCAAGAGGAAGCTGTAGGAGGGGGATACGTCTATGCCATGCGTGAGTCCTGACGGGAAACCCACGGAATCCGGACTGGGGATGCTAAGGGCGCTGAAAGATGGCAGGACGTCGGCTGAGGCTGTTGCTGCTGCCGCTGACATGCCCCTGTACCGTGTGAGGAGCGGACTGAGGGACTTGACGGAGGCAGGCTATGTCTCCGAGAGTGACGGTTCCTACTCGCTGACCGAACAGGGGACTGGCGCGCTTTCGTAGCGCGGACGAGCTTGCAGTCCGGTGTTTGACCGGTTCGCAGCCGGGTCAGGGCGTGTTCGAGCGTGTCTCGACGGTCCTTCCAGTTGTGGAGCCAGTCCGGAAATACGCTCCCGTCGCAGACAACAACCTGCCGTGCGTCTCAAGAGAGGGACTGCCGTGATAAATGCGGCCCATGGTGCGTCGTTGACCGCCGTCCCCGTCACGGTGGTCAGCAGGAGCGGGCGCGTGCGGTTGCGGTTGGTGGAGGGATGGTTTTCGGTGGAACCCGTCGGCTTCGTGAGCTAGAATAACCTGTCCCCTTGAGGGGAAGGAGGAGGAAGCCATGGACAAGAAGGCACTGATTGAGGCTCTCAACAAGGATATTGAGAACGAGCATGGAGCAATAGTGCAGTACCTGACCCATGCATACGCGATCGGTGAGGGAGAGATGGCGTGTGAGCTGGAGGCGATCGCCCGCGAGGAGATGCGGCATCTCGACTGGCTCGCCGAGGCAGTGGTGGAGATGGGTGGCACGCCGAGCCTCCAGCGCGGCCATACGCGCATGGGAGGGGGTTCCGTACAGGAGTGGATGAAGAACGACGTGTTGCTTGAGGAAGATGGGATGACTCCCTATCGGGAGCAGGTGGCGCAGGTAGACGATCCAAAGCTCAAGAGACTTCTGAAACGCATCCTGGCCGATGAGGAGTCCCATCACGCCGACTTCCAGCACTTCGTTGAGAAGTCGGCCAGGGAGAGCATGACAGACCAGCGCGGTACCCTCGACGACCGCACTGTGGAGATTCTCAACTGGGGAATCGAGCATGAATATACCGTCATCCTCCAGTACCTGTTCCACTCGTACATGGCGACCGACCATGAGGTGCAGGAGCAGCTGCAGGACCAGGCCATCAACGAGATGCAGCACCTGGGATGGCTGGCGGAGAAGCTCATCGACATCGGCAGCAGTCCGCGTATTGAGCACACGGAGATCGACAAGTCCGTCGACATGAAGCAGATGCTCACTGCGGACATCAGCATCGAGAACGTTGTGGCGAAAAGGTACGATGAGGCCACAAAAGAGCTGCAGGACGCGAAAATCGTCAAGCTGCTGAGCCGCATCCGTGATCAGGAGGTCTACCACTCCGAGGTTTTCCAGGACCTTCTTGCGGAACTGAAGAAGGAGCGTGGTTCCGCCTGACTGTTCGTGAGGCGGGCGGCATTCGCAGAATGATAACTGAGCAGAGACACAAGTTTGGCATTACTTGAGGTGCGAAAGCTGCCGGACCCCGTGCTGAGGCAGCCCGCGAAGAAGGTTCCCTCCATCGATTCGTCGATACAGCGGTTGATCGATGACATGATTGAGACCATGCGGGCGGTCAATGGCCTCGGCCTTGCTGCCCCGCAGGTCGGTGTGTCGTTGCGGCTGGCGGTCATCGAGATCCCGGATGAGGAGGTCATCACGCTTGTGAACCCTGTGGTCATCAAGCGGAAGGGCGAGAGGCTCCTGGAGGAGGGTTGCCTGTCAGTGCCCGGCTACCAGGGCGAGGTGAAGCGCTCTGTTGTGGTCAAGGTCAAGGCTCTTGACAGACAGGGCCGTGAGTTCAGGCTGACCGCGAACAATGACATGCTTGCCCATGCGCTCGAGCATGAGACCGACCATCTTGATGGCAAGCTCTACATCGACCTGATTGAGACGCCGGAGCAACTCTGGCGTACCGATAGCCGGATGCAGATACAGGAATAGCCGGCGCCGGGCCAGCTATTCCATACTATCTCGGTTCGCGCCCGCTACTGCAGCCGTTTCTTCCTTCGGATTCTCATGGCCAGAATGCCAACGCCCAGGGCCGCAAAGCCCATCAGGCTCCCGATGAGCCACCAGTTCACCTGCTGAGATGAAGTGAACGTGCCCGAGAGACCCGCAATCTCGATCTCGTAGTCGCCCATGGCAACGTTCGAGAGCCGGAACTTCACGAGCTTGCTCCCTCCGCCCGGGACAGTCACGTCCTGCGAACCGACGATCTCGCCGTTCAGAGTCAGCTCGGCGGTGTAGGATCCCTCTGCTTCGCCCCCATTGATGATGGTGGCAGTGACGGTGACGTTGCTGCCACTCCTGGTGAGGAAGACCAACGGAGCCCAGAGTTCATCGACGGCCGGCTGGATCAGGAGGCCGTCGCCTGTGAAGCGGGCAGGGCTCGGGCCTGCGGGTGGCGTTGGGGTAAGAGGCGGCGCCGGCGCTTCCTCGACTGCATCTCCGGTTGTGGCAAGCACGACAAATGTACTGAAGTGCGTCACATCAGCAGTGGCGGTTCCGATGCCGGCAACCCTGCCGCTGCTCTGAGGATGGATTATCCATTCACCCTTTTCCTCATCCCAGACAGCGATGCCGACGCCCGTGGTGTTTCCGGGGAGATTGTCTGGATCGTAGTCAAGCTCCATGCCGACTTCCCTGTCGAAGAACACGGACGTGACGACCTTGCCAGTGGCTGTGTAGCCAAGGAAGCTGTACACCTCGCTTACTGCCGTGGTTCCATAGGGGATTCGTGGCGGGTCGTCAGATACGCGCATGCGTACCCATCGAGGCGGCCCGTTGTTGTAGCGGTCGTCCCTCTCGTAGGTCACCTGGGTTCCCTGGAGGAACTCCAGGAAGTGAAGCTCATTGGGATCTTCCGGCTCGTAGTTCGCCAGACATCTGCCGTCATCACATGTGACGAAGATGCGCGTGACCTCGCCCATCATGTCCACGTCGAAGAAGCAAGTAGGATCGCCTGGCACCCATGTGCTGCCTCCTCCCGTTCGCGGTGCTCTGACGGTGATGGTCACGCTGTCGGTATCGTAGCAGCCATTCTCGTCGGTGACGGTTACGGTGTAAGTGGTCGTGCTTGTGGGCGACGCCGCCGGGTTCGGAACGGACGATGGGTCGTCTAGCCCTGTTGTCGGGCTCCAGTTGTAGCTGAGGGCTCCAGTCCCTCCTGAGCCCGTGGGAGAACCTCCCAGTTCCACGGAGTCTCCTCGTGTGATTGTGCGGTTGGGGCCGGCTTCAGCGGTGGGGGAGTCCCAGACGGTGATGTAGTCGGTCTTGGTCTCGACATCCTGGCACCCGTTCGAATCCGTGACAGTCAGGGTGACTGTGTAGGTTCCGGGACCCGGGTACGTGTAGTCGAACGAGCCGGGGGCCGATGTATCGGTGCGGTCCACAGTTCCGTCGCCATCGAAATCCCACTCCCAGAGAGAGAGTGTTGCCGGGGCGACGGCGGATGAAAGGTCGGTGAATTCAATAGCCGACCCGTCGCATATCGCCAGCGGGTCTGCCTCAAAATCGGCGGTGGGAGGAGGATTGACGGTGGCGATGAGGGTGTCAGTGCACCCGTTTAGGTCGGTGTAGGTCAGGGTGTAGGGGCCAGCGGCGAGGCCGGAGGGATCGAATGCACCACCGGAGACGCCGGTGCCTGTCCAATCGCCGCCAGAGGGAGTGCCGCC
>JAUVZB010000089.1 GCA_030602785.1 Dehalococcoidia bacterium | reverse complement strand
TACATTAGGAGGAGGAGGAGGATCCTATCTTAATCACCGAAAGCAAATCCCATGCCAACTTTTTTTACCCCGCCAAGTGATGCTTGATATATCGAGCACCCAACTTTATCCTTGACTTTCCGGCCACCCTGTAGGATATTTACATCGAGGCCTTGTGGTGTAAGGTCCCCGGGCGGGACGCCCGGCGGTTACCACATGATCCCCCCATGTTCGGCGAGGAACCCGAACAAGCAGAGACCACCCATTCCTTACTCGCCGGACCGACCCGGGCCGCTGCCCGTCCCTCCTGGCTGGCATTCATAACTATGAGGGCGCGCGTGCCCCGCGCCATGCGACCAGGGGCTTGCGCGGTACATTCCCCGGTCACAGGGTCAAGTGAACACCTAGCTCGGGCTGCTCGCAATCACGCGCGCCCCAGAAACCTCTCACCGCCTCCTGGCGAAGGAGTGGACCATGGATATCATGCCCCTCGAGAAAATCGTGGACAAGTGGAATCGCCGAGTCAACATCGCCGGTCCGGAGTTCCGAGACGGCCTGCAAAACCCCAAGAGGGACTGGGAGACCGCGACACTCGCGGCCGTCTCGAGCTGGGAGACCGCCATCCAGGAAGCCATTCGAGCCGGGACTTACGCCGCCGGCGTCCGCGAGGCGGGAACCCGCAAATGGCAGGAACGCGCCCTGGGTCTCGGCGTCGAGCGCTGGGGTCCCGGAGTCGCCATCGCCATGCCGGACTACCGCGTGGGCTTCGCTCCGTACCATGCGGCCCTCGAGCGGATGACTTTGCCGCCACGCTTCGCTCGCGGCGACACCCGCAACTATGAGCGAGTCAAGATCATCGGCGTCACGCTCCGAAAGATCAAGCTCGGCCAGGCCGCTTGACCAACTAAACACCGAACCTCATTCCATAGGAGCTGTCATGGAATTCCTCAAGAGCATCATCATTGACAACGAGACGCCGGCAGCCGACGGCACGTACAGCTACGTCCTCCCGGTGAACCCTGTGAGCCACCTCATTCTCACTATCTGTGCCCTGAACACAGGCGCGGTGGAGGCTACCGCCTCGCAGATCTGCGACATGATTACCAACGTCCACGTCCTACACAGAGGCACAACCGTCTTGCAGATGTCCGCAAACGATCTTTTGGCCCTGAACCACGTACTGTTCGCCAAAACCCCGATGCGCGGGCAGCAGAGCGCAACGATCAGCGACATCACGTGGCTGTCGCTGGTGATCCCCTTTGGCCGCAAGATGTACGACCCAAACGAGTGCTTTCCGCAGAGCCGAGCCGGCGAGCTCCAGATACAGCTGACCGTCGGTATTGCCGACGCCGTTCTGACCGGCCTCATTCTCCAGCTCGAGGCCGTAGAGCTCTACGGAGCGAACCCCGCAAGGCACCTCAAGATCACAACAATCGTAGACGATGCCCTGGTGGTTGGCGACAACGATATCCGCCTTCCGATCGGCAATCCGTACGCCGGCATTCTCATGTTCAGCACAACTAAGCCCACCAGCACATCCTGGGACACAACGATCGACAAGGTGAAGCTACTGGCGAACAACAAGGAGCACTACTTCGCCTCCGCGAACTGGGAGTCTCTCCGCGGCGAACTCATCAACCGCCCCGGCATGGAAGCTGGCTACCTGACTGCCATTGGGCTCTACGGCCACGACCACATCGCCCATTACGCGTACCTCGACTTCGATCCCCGCCGGTCCGACCTCTTTCTCATGGAGACCGCGGGCATGAACGCCTTGATCCTACGCATCACGGGAGGGGACACAGAGGAAGCGAGAGTCTTCCCCGTGGAGCTCCGTGCCACCAGCTAGCGCAGGACACGCCATGCTAAAAGCCCTGAGAGACTCATTTCGCGAGATGGTGGACAGCACCAAGGTCCTTCTTACCGCTCTGCTGTTACTCGTCTTGCTCTGCCTGGCTGCCGGCTTCATTAAGTTCTTGGCGGACTGAACTATGACCGAGGAAACACTCCGAACCCACGCGCTACAAGTCTCCGGGTCCTGCGGTCCCGCGGCGCAGCTCTCCCTCGTCTCGAAGCACATTACCGGATTGTACCGCATTCTCGAGATCTCCGCCCGGTTCCCCGCCGGCTGCGCCGGTGAGGTTCGGGTCTACCTTATGATGTGCCAGGACCCTTCCTCTCTGACAACGGGCTTGCCGCCAGGAATGTCCATCCTCTCGATGCTCTCCCCGAATGACTACCTTGTCGGCGATGACGTCACCATCCGCATGGACATCAATCTACCCGTCACCGTCAAGGGAACATGGCTGAAAGCTCACGTCGTCAACGCGGATGCCTTCGCTCACACGGTATCCGTCGTTTTCACCCTCGAGGAAATCATGGAGCCTTGAACCATGGCCGAAGAAAACTATAGCCGGGTCCACCCCTTCTGCCGGATTCCGGTCATCCACCCGGCGCTCCTATTCGACGACTGCGAGAGCACCTTTCTCTGGAGTGCCTTCGGCACCCGCGACGACTTCACCGCCGAGCACGATCCCACCGCCGCACACGTCCAGACCAACGGTATCCTACTCAAAACCGCCGCCGCCGACTGCGCCATCAATGACAAAGTTACCTTATACCGAACCCTCTGGCTCCCGCCGCAGAAATTGCTCCGCCTGCAGGCGTGCTTTAACACCATCGCCACGACGCCTTCCGCTCGGCTCCACGTCATCATCGTCTGGTACGACGGGGCCGACAAGCACTACTCCGGTCTCCGCTTCAACACCGTTGACGGCTCCGTCCAATACCTCTCAGACTACGACGCCGGCGGTGCCATCTGGACCGGAATCACCGATTGGGAATACGTTTACGAGGGCGTCGGCTGGAACAAGCTCGACATCTCGGTCAACATCGCCAAGCTCATGTACCACCTTGTCCACGTGAACGAACACGTCCTCGACGCCTCCGCTATACCTCTCTCTGCCTGGACCGCCGTCGTCAGCAAGTACCTGCACATCGAGTTCGTCCTCGAGACACTCGCGGAAACTCAGGCCGTCGCGTACCTTGACCAAGTCCTGCTAACACCGGAGAATCCATAGGCGCACCATGAAAGACCCAGGCCCATATCCCGTTGAGCTCCTGAAGGCCATCCTCGAGGCACCGGGCGTCGCCGGCGCCGGCGCTGCCGCCGTCTATCCCCAACTCCCCATGATTTTCCCCGCAATCTTCCACGACAACTGTGAAGGCACGCGGCCCTACACGGTCACCGGGACCGGGACCGGATGGGAAGCAAGATACGAGAACGCGGCCGCCTACGTCGGCCTTAACGGCCTCGACGTCGAGACCAAGGACGCCACCCCTGCCTCGTCCGACTTCTGCCGCGCCGATCTCCTCATGCCCGCGAACATACTGCCCATCATTCGGTTCCAGTGCCTTCTCGCCCGGAAGCCCGCAACGTCCACGAACTTCAAGACGAACATCATGCTTACCGCCGATGACGCCACGACGCTCTACCTCGCGCAAATACAGTTCGACTGGCAGACGCCTTCCATCGCTTACCTCAAGAAGTCCAACGGCACATGGGACATCACGGTCATAGGCACCTGGCAGCCGAACTACCAGGACAAAGGCTGGAACCACGTGCAGCTCGCCATCAACGTCCTCACGGGCTGCTACCATGAAATCATCATGAACGGCTTACGCCTCAGCATTCCAACCGAACTTTTGTCCCCCGGAATCACTCAGTCCTATGCCCCATATCTCAAGCTACGGCTCGAAACCTGGGCCGTGGCCAACGCCCAAGCGTCCACCATCTACGATCAGATCCTTGTAACCGCAGAGGAGGCACCGTAGTCCAATGATCGCACGACTTCTCGCACTCACGGCCGTCCCGTTGACCCTGCTCCAAATCGGAGGTTGCCACTACTATGTCTCAGCGGTCCCCAGGATTATCATCTCTTCGGAGCCATTCGTTCCGCCAAGGCCAGCGGTGTCACCAACCCCCCCGGCCTTCCAGCTCGGGCCCGATTGAGGTAGCCATCATGCAGCTAGACCCAAAGCCACTCGTGAAGCTACCCAAGTACCCGCATCTCGAACCGCTCGATACGGCAATATGGAACGCCTGGCTTGACACCACCCCCTGGCCGCCAGACGCCCTCGTCGCCTACGACGTGCACGTCGGAACCGTCGCAACCGTGCCGGAGGGCACTCCGGAGAATTACCGCCGAATGGTCGAGCACTTGAGCACTCTCCGGATTGACGTCGTCATGCTGCGTCCCGGGCAAACTCTTGTCATCGAGATCAAGCCCTCAGCTTCACTCTCGGCGATCGGACAGGCTCTCGGATACTGCCATCTGTTTCATGCCAAGTTCCCCCATTGGGAGAGACCGGTACCGACCATCTTGACGGATCTTCCGAAACCAGACACTCCAGCCCTCTGCGCTGCCCTGCAGGTCAAGCTCCTGAGCCTCGGCAAACCGATCACAGCATGAGAGCCTACGGCTTTCAGTCGTTCGGGTGCCTCTTCGAGCTGGTCAAACTAATCGTCCTCGGAATCCATCTCATCCTGCACCGGCTCTTTCCGTCTCAGATAAAACCTCCGAAGACATGACCACCTTTCCTTCCCCCGACCGCCCACCCCTAAGACGGAGGCGGCGACCGGCGACGAATCTTGGGCCGGTGCTCGACGGTTCACGTCCGCAGGCTCTCCTCGATTGCGTCCACACACGTCGGACAGAGAAGCAGACTCCGCAGCGTTCCTCGCGGCACATCTCGCTCGCAGACTCCG
>JAUVZB010000090.1 GCA_030602785.1 Dehalococcoidia bacterium | reverse complement strand
GCATTCTATTGCTCCCCCTAGGGCTCTGCCCCTGGTCCCCCGCCGGGGGCGCGGCCCCCGGCCCCCCATCGGGCGGCCTGACGACCCGCACTATCCTCGTTGTCTTTGCCGCGATCCCGCCTTCTCCTGCCACCTTGCCCGTGGCGCCTGGTTAGCCGTCCGGCCGCCCGTACTTCAACTTGACATCCCCCACCATCATCCTATACTGTTCCCCACACACGAAAGGAACCCACCAGTGAAATACCTCTGGCGAGCCGCGGTCCGCAGGATCTCCCGACCTATCTACCTGGTCGCTCAGAACCTCCAGAGCGCCCAGGCCCAAGTCGCCGCTCACCCAGAAGTCGATCCCGCCGACGTCTCCATGATGCAGCGCATCGACCCCTGGGACGACGCCCAGAACATGACTGTCGTTGCCTGGCCCGAACCGCCACCGCCGCCCGAACCCATCGACCAGCCGCCACCATGAACCGTCTCCGTTATGTCCAAGTGTCGATCGGAGACCTCTGGCGCTCGTCAGCTCTCATCCAGGGCACCATGGCCTTGACAGGCTTCTTCACCATATGCTATCTTTGCATCGTAGGCCGACCCGTCCCCGAGATCCTCGCCGCCCTGGTCGGCTCCATCATCGGCTACTACTTCGGCACCAAGACCACCCAAAAGGAGTGATCGCACAATGGCACGCCTAACAGGAGCCCTGTTCTCTCTCGCAGCCTCGGGCACCATCGCCAACACCCTCACTTTCGCCAAGTGGAAGGGCATCCAGTACGTCAGAACGCGCGTGATCCCAGCCAATCCCAAGGCCACCGGCCAGCGCCGCGTCAGGGGAGTCTTCATCAGCCTCAACGAACTCTGGAAGCGTATGCCCTCCCTGGGCCGCGCACCCTTCATCGCCAACGCTACCGGACAACCCTACACTCCTCGCAACAAGCACATCGGCGAGAACGTAGTCCCCCTTCGGGACGCCGCCACCCTAAGAGACTACATCTGGTCCGTCTCGGGCGGCCAGGCCCTCCCCCCGACCGCTGTGGGCATCATCAGCCCCGCCGCTGGCCGAATCAACGCGGTTCCCTCCTACCCCACAGCGCCCATCGGCTACACCCTCTACTCTACGGTCATCGGCGCCATCGAGGAGGGCGATGCGAGCATCGACGGCGGGATCGTGCGCATCATGTACTGCAATGAAGCCATCGGCGGGGGGCCGCTTGTCAGACTCGACAACCTACCCGCTGCCACCTACGATGTCGGCGTGTGGATCAACTGGACCCGCGACAGCGACGGAGCCACCTTCTACTCGACCTTCCTTTCCAGCTGGGTCGTAGTCGCATAGTGGCAAGAATCGATGCCCTGCCTTCCCTTGAGATCATCCGAGGCCTCAAAGGAATCCTTGACTTCTACGTGTGGAGGGGCCTGCCCTGCGTCAGGGCATGGCCCAAGTATCGCCCTGCGCGGCAGACAGCCGCATCCCTGGCTGCCGCCCTCGTATTCGGGGCCATCGTCAAGTCCTACTCCCTTCTTGGCAATGTCCCCCTCGAGGCCTACCGCGAGGATGCCCTTGACCAGCCCCGAACCGCCAGGGACATCATGGTCACTGGCGTCTACGGAAACCTGCACGAGGCCAGTATGAGCGACTTCCTAGACCTCCTTGTCGAATGCCGCGACTTTCTCTCAGCCCTTACCGCCCTATTGAACGCTCTCGACTCGATCGACACCGATCAGATCGTGGTCAACGTCGATGAGTCAGTACTCCCAACTGGCGCAGCCACCGCCGCCAAGCAGCTTCCCGACGGCCACAACGTCACTGTAGACAACCCCTCTGTTCCCGTCACTGGAACCTTCTGGCAGGCCACCCAACCCGTCTCTGCCGCCGCCCTTCCACTCCCATCGGGCGCCGCCACCCAAGCTACCCTTGCCACGCTCTCCACCGAAGCCAAGCTAGAGACCGTCCGCGTGCTTCTCGCATCCCTCGACGGCAAAGACTTCTCGACCGACACGACCCTGGGCAACCTCCTCACCGAACTCCAAGCTAAGGCCGATCTCACCGAAACCCAACCTGTCTCTGCCGCCGCCCTTCCCTTGCCCGCCGGCGCCGCCACCTTTGCCCGCCAGACCTCCATGCTCTCCCGCCTCACCGAAATCGCTGACCTCCAAGATGCGCTCGAATCCAAAGCCCTAGACCGCATCCTGATCCGCGGCATGGATCAGCTTCATTCCTTTGCTGGCGTCCTCTGCTCTACCAGAACAGCACTCATCTCCGGTGCCAATGGCTTCGTCCGTTCACACCTCGTCCCCGCAGGCCTCATATGGCACGTTACTCACATTGCTGCAGCCGATCTAACCAACGCCACCACTGCCCACGACTACGCAATCGAACACGACCTCTCCGGCTACGCCTTTCACTGGGATGTCGCCGCTTTCGCCACTGGCGTCCACTCCCAATACCCGTGCAACCTCTGGCTTGATCCTAGCGACGACATCTATGTTACTTTCGTCGGCGGCCAGGCAGGCGACTCCTGCCTCGTCCGTCTAATCGGCGAAATAATGACCCTGGAGACCTAAGGATGACCCATGATCTGGTGGATCCTAACCTATCTCGACAACTACCGCCCCCCACACTCCTTGACAGTACTTGCCGAGACCAACATGCACGCCCACCTCTTCATGAAATGGTCCCGCTTCAAGCCCTCCCGCCGACCCATCTACAAGCGCGTCCGTGCCGTCAACGTCTGGTGCGGCTACGAGTACATCTGGGATACCCCCCACCTGGTCGAACAGGCCCAGCCAGGCAACACATTCGAACACTTGTTCGGCCCCATCCCCCTTGCCACCATCGACCACGTCTGGTACTACCTGTTCTCAATCGGCGAACGACCCTTCAAGGAATGCCAGGGACCACTCATTCACGTCCCGCCTCCGGAGCTTCCCATGCCCGCAGCTAGAATCTTCAACTCTGCCGACCAGCCCTGCGCCATCAACAACCTGGTCATCGTGCAATTCGATTCCGTTCTCTACGACGACTATGGCCTCTTCGACATCGCCCAGCCCGATCGCTTCACCATTCCCGCGGGCGCACTCTACGCCTTCGGCGCAAACGTCTCCCTGGGCATCGCGGCCAGCGGTAAAGCTTACCTGGCCATCCTCCTCAACGCAGGAGCCGCCGTCGTCCGTCACGATCACCTCATCGAAGACACCGGCTGGGCCGGAGCTACCATCACCTTGAACTGCCAACTCGCTCTCAAACCCACCGACTTCCTACAGGTCGAAATCTACTACACCGGCGTCGGAGCCCGTGACATCATGGCCTATCCCAACTTCTCGCCCCACTTCTGGATCGCTCAGATCGGTTCCTATCCCGTCTCGCCACCCTGAAAGGAGACCCTGCCATGAAACTCTCGCTCGCCCTGCACCGACTCTGGAGCTGGCTGCCACCCGAGACCTGGGCCGAGGTCTACGCAGTCATCTTCACCCTCCTACTTCTCTTTCTGACCCTTACCTGCCTCTTCCACGCCCTGAAAGGAGCCCTGTCATGAAACGGCAACCGAAACTCATCCGCATCGTTCCCGTGTACATCGAACCCGGCACTACCCTTTGGCTCCAAGCCCCCCTGCCACACTTTCTCCACACCCTACCCATTCTGCTATCCATCGAGGGCCAGGGGAGCGGGAGGCAGGGCCCGTCTCCCTTGGCCCCTCCGGAGGGACCTGCCAATGACTAACCCTACTATCTCGCAGCACTGCCGAGAAGCTCAAGACATCCTGAACAAAGCCAACCGCCTGCTCGCCACCACGCGCGGCTTTGCTCACGACATCGGCCTCGCACCATTCCGCATCGCGCATCTTACCGCCGCCATGGATGACAACACCCACGCCTGGCAAGAACTCGACCAGCTTGCCACCGCCCTCGAGACCACCACCACCGATCGCAAACTCTAGGAGAACCCTGCCATGAAAGCCGATCTCTACGTCCAAGGCCACCACTGGGCCACCATCGAAGTCCCCGGCGACAGCCTCCTAAGCCTTCTGGCCCAAGGCATGATCACCCGAGCCAACCTGCAAGCCGCCGCACTTCACAAGAACCTACTCGGCCTCCCCAGCCTCCAGTGCTCCATCAGCATTCGGATCAACGAGCCGGTCACCTACTCGCCCGACACTGAGCTCCAAAAGCCCCCTGCTCCCACAGAGAACACCCATGGAAACTAGAGCGCCCTGCCTTCACTGCAACCAGCCCCTACGCCTCACTCTTGACGGCTGGAAGCACCCTGATACCCAACAGTACGCACCGGACGGACACTGTGCCACTCCAAATCGAAACAAGCTTTCCAGAGAGAAAAAGAGGTCGGGCCTTTTTCCCGCCTCCCGTTCCCGCGCCCGGCGTCGGGGCCGAAAGCGCCGCCTCCCTTAAGGGGGCGGCTGGCGTCCCCTCCGCTGATCGGTCGCTGGCCGTCCGGCGGGCCGCGCGGCGGGCTTGGCGGGCGCGAGTACGCGCCTTTCGCCTACGCCCGACCGCGCGGGATTCCCGGCCCTCCCGTCGCCAATCCTGCAAGAATCCTTGCACCACGTGCCGGTCTGCTATCGCGGTTTACTGTCCCATAGACCATTAGCAGGCCTAGGACAACTTGACCGTTTCAAGAAATCTTGCACGCCACCCACAAACGCCAGCCTCGATCCCTGGCCGAGGCCAGCTCCAACAGGAAACTCTCGGGCACGACAGCCCGCAACAAAGTCCCCAGGGAAACCGC
>JAUVZB010000078.1 GCA_030602785.1 Dehalococcoidia bacterium | reverse complement strand
CCGAGACCATCACCGCCAAGCTCCGCGAGGCGTCCGAGCGCGCTGAGGCCGCTGGCCCCGCGACCATCGAGATCTAGGGGGCCATGGACGCAGCAGAGGCTTGCCTTCATCAGGGAGATCCTTATATCGGGCTCTACCTGGCCGCTGAGAAGGTCCAGCGCTTCATCCGCCTGGCGGAGGAGATGCCCCGGCACCTTCTCCCCAACGCCTACATGGTGCTCCGCGACCCCGACATCTGGGATGACATCGCCGCCTTTCTCCAGGCCATCCTCTCGGGCACGTGGGTCTCCACTACGTGGGGCTATCTGAACGCCCACATTATCCTGCCCGTCGAGGCCTGGCTGCAAAACACCCTCCTGGGCCCGTTCCTCGCCTGGTGCCGCAGTGCGGGCTCGGGCCCCATCCACTTCGCCTATGACATCCTGGTCCAGTTCGTCGGCTGGGCCGGGGGCTACCTCAGCTCCTTCGTCAACTGGATGTGGTCTCTCCCTACCAACCTGGCCGCGGGCTTTGTGGGCTGGTTCACCTACGGCCAGGAGCAAGTCGAGCGCCTGGCCACTTGGTGGGGTACGACCGTCTGGCCCGGCATCTCCGTCCTCATCGAGAGCCTCACCAACCTGCCCGGCGATCTCTGGGCCACCTTCCTCGGCTGGTTCGGGTGGACCGGGGCCCAGGTCGAGCGGTTGGCCACCTGGTGGGGTACGACCATCTGGCCCGGCATCTCCGTCCTCATCGAGACCCTCACCAACCTTCCCGCCGATCTCTGGGCCACCTTCCTCGGCTGGTTCGGGTGGACCCAGGCCCAGGTCGAGCGCCTGGCCTCCTGGTGGGTCGGGCTGCCTGCCTTCCTGGGCACCGTGGTCCTTCCGCTCCTCTGGCTATCCATCGACGAGTGGATCGCCTCCCCGAGCGGGAGTTTCAAGGGTGTTTGGGACCGTTTGATAGACGTGGCCAGCGCGACGGCCGAGGACGCGGCCCGCGGCTTCGCGGGCACAATCGACCACCTCTTCGGCGGGTTCCAGACCATCCCCCAGACCTTTCTAGCCTATGTGGCCAAGATCGCTGGCACCGACCTGGCCATGGAGCCCTCCCGCGCCCTGCCCACGGTGGGGTCTCTCTACAGCATATCCATGGCCGCTGGCACCGGCGCCCACCTTCTCAGTACGGCCCTCAACATCGTTCCCACCCTCAACTGGGTCGGCGCCTCCCAGCTCGCCGGTTTCGTCGCTGAGGCGGCGGGCTTTGACTTCCTGACCAGGGCCACCTACGGCACCCTGATCGACGACGCCCTCACCTGGCCTCTCCGCTACCACTGGAATCAGATGCTCCGCCCCCGCATCCCCACCGAGGGGAGCGTGTTCTTGATGGGCCGCAAGCGGGGCCTCTCCCGTGACGAGTTCGGCCGGGCCATGGCCTTTCACGGCCTCCCCGAGTGGTGGATCGATAAGGAGTACCAGTTCTTCTGGACCGACCCCTCTCCCTACTGGCTCCTGCGCATGTCCGAGCACGCCACTCCGGAGATCCAGCCCTCGGCTCTCTTCCTCCCCTGGCTCGATGAGTGGCTCCCCAACTGGCGCGACGATCCCTGGGCCTGGTTCAAGATGAAGCTCATGCTCGCGGGCTTTGAGCAGACCGACATCCCCGCCTTCATCGAGGGCTTTCAACAGCGGAGGCTGGGCCCCGCGCGTACTCAGGTCAAGACGAGCGTGCGGGCCATGGTGCGCGAGGCCTACTGGGGCAAGATGGAGGCGGAGGCTGCCCTTCGCCCCCTGGGGGTTCGCCCTGACGAGCTCCAGTACATGATGCTCGCCGAGGAGATCGACTATCAGAACCGCTTCAATGACGACCAGGTCAGGTGGTATACGGAAGCCTACCGCAAGGCCGAGATCTCTCGCCAGGACTTCATGCTGGCGCTCTCGACCATGATCATCAAGCCCGAGCGCATCGCCCAGATCGTGGCCCGCGAGGACACCCGCAAGCTCCCCAAGCCCAAGCCCCTCGTGGAGGCCGCCGAGGATCCGCTCACCAAGTCGCTCGTACGCTCCGCCGTCACCTCCTACACCAAGGCCTACCGCGACTGGGAGATCGACCTCCAGGATCTCCGCCTGGCGCTGAACGTCATCCTCCGTAACCCCACGCTCGTCAACGCCATGATCGACGCGGAGGCCCTGCGCTACCGGCCGCCGCCTCCGGAGTAGGATATGGCCATCTTGGAGCCCGTCGCCGCCGCCGCCCGCCGAGCCGCCATCGCCTCTTGGATCCAGCGATTCCGAGACGGCGAGATCGAGGCCCCCATGCTCGAGATCGGCCTATCCCCCCTCATTGAGAACAGAGAGCGCGTCCGCCAGCTCCGCCAGCTCGAGGAGCTCCGAGCTCGGACCGTCCCTGACATCATCCCCCTCCCCGAGGAGGATCCTCGCATGGCCGCCCTCCGCCAGGAGACCGTCCGCGCCCACCTCGACCTCTTCGCTCGGCGGCTCCTGGGCATCGATGAGCTCTACGCCTACCTCCTGGCCGACGGCCTGGCCGAGCCCCTGGCCCGATCGACCGCTCTAAGTCACTCTCTCAAGCGCATCGAGGCCCCGCCCTTCGACTCGCCCTACTTTCAGAAGGACCGCCTCCGGCCGCTCCTCGAGGAGCTCATGGCCAGCTACTCCCTCATGCTCGAGCAGGGCGAGATCTCACGCGGGGAGTACCGGGCTAACCTGGCCGCTGTGGGCGTGGATCCGGCCGTCGTCACCTACCTGGCCGACACCCAGGAGGCCCGCGCCTTCGTGAGGGAGTAGAGATCGTGAGCTCACGGTTTGCAGGGAGCTTTGCATGGCTGCCACGAGCTCGCCGGCGGCCGTGGCCATGTGGGAGCAACCCACCATAGATAACAGGGGAGTCGTGTCGACGATCGCTGCATTCCTGGCCCGCTCTACCGTCTCCAGGTCCGCCCGCTATGGGCCATGTCGTAAAACAGGGCCTCCGCCGTCGCCCGGTCCAGCTTCGTGCCCCAGTCGACGACGTGGCAATCGCGGTTGTTGGTCGGCCCAATGTAGGCGGCCCAGTCGTTGTGCAGGCCCGCCACCGCGATGACCTTCATACCGTGCCGGGTGCCGTCCTCGATGGTCACGGGATACTCGAGCGCCGGGTTCGGGAAGTTGAGACCGTCCATCGTTTCACTCTCCTTGGATTGCAGGGAGCCTTGCGTGGCTGCCACGAGCTCGGATCCGATCGGAGCCCCTGGGGGGCACACTACCGTAAATAACGGAGGAGTAATGTCGCTCAATGCTGCAAGGAACAAGTGGGCCAGCAAAGAAGCCGCTCTGCCTCGTTTTTGGCTGTGTCCTCATGATGGTTGTCGCTGCTTCGTGTGGCCGTCCTGGTGCCTCAAATGGTGCCGTCGACACGTTGGCAAGCGCGACCCGACCCGTTATCTACCTGCAGCTAGATAACCCGTCGATCCTCTACTGTCCCCACATCCTCGCCAACGCCAGACACCCGGAGTCGGCGCCTACGGGTACGCCAACCCCGGGTGCCACGGCGCCCCCCAGCCCCACGCCGACGCCCAGGCTCCTCCTATCCCGGACCGTCTCCGCAGGGATCCCCCCCGGCGACATGATCATGATCATCGAGGCCGTCCGTCAAGGCCGATCTCTTGAGCCAGGAGGCGACGTCGCCGACGACCTCCTGGTGAACATCGCAGGCAATGCCATGTACGGGGCCCAGCTCCAGCCGATCCTCGAGATCTCGGGCTATAGGATCCTCGAGTGCGCCACCGCGATCGTGGTCGAGACCCCCCTCGGAGAGATCTGGATCCTCAAGGGCCACGTCTGGGCCCGTCACCCCTTGCCCTGGCTCACGCCAACGGCATAGGGACCTGCACGTCACTCACGATGACGCTGATCGTTTCCCCCGTTTCGTGGGGGATCGCCTCTAGATCTAGCCACTCCTCGATGCTCTCCAGGTTCTCGATCGCCTTGTGGATCCCGACGCCGTGGTTCTTCCCCCCACAGATGCAGGTGCACCCGGGCTGGTAGGCATAGTGGCACTTGGCATCGCACCGGCCGATGGGCCCGCTCTTGTCATAGGCCGTGATCAGCGTCGTCATGGCTTGTCCTCTGGCCGCCGGGTGTCCGCCGTGAGATTCCACAGCGACTCCCAGTCGTCATCTATCAGGAGCCCCACGGCCCGCCGGATCAAGCGCTGCGCCTCCAGCACGACCTGGCGCGCGGGGGGCTGCGGTTCCTCCAGGTTGCCGCGGGGGATCCTGTCGAGCGCGGCCTGCAGGTGGTCCCGGCTCGCCGTCAGATCGGCTACCGCATTGGCAAGCGACCTGTTGTATACCATCACAGCCTCTCCTCTCGCATCATCTTCTCTTGGATGACCTTGATCATCTCCGGAGACGCGCCGGCCTCCAGCGCGCGCTTGGCTATGTCTAGGTGCTCCTCGGCACAGGTCAGGTAACCGCTGATGTAGGGCACCTCCCTGTCCGGGCCCGATCGGTCGAGAGAGCTCTTCGCGCTGTCCAGGTACTCCTCTGCCCAGAGCACGGCACAGTACGCCTTTGCCTTGTAGCCTCCCAGGATCATCATGGCCTCTCCTCCTCTACTCCTTGTGCACCACCCAGCAGGTTGATGCGGCTACCAGGTCCGCTAGCAGACTGAGCTCCTTGTGAGTCACGGCTACCGCCTGGTGGCACGCATTCCACTGCTCCAGCAGCCTCCTCTCGCCCTTGGGGTCCGGACTGACCGTCATGTGAAGTGATATGGTGGCCATCTTGTGGGCCAGCTCCCCGGCCAGCTCCAGAATCTCTTGCATCTCGCCTCCTTGCTTGACTTCTCTCCGCATACTCTGTAGGATCCTGCCCGTCCCCAAGTCCGCACAACGCCCCGGGGATGGCCCCCACGACCCCGGGGCTTCATACCCGTCCTTGCGGTTGGGCACCGCACAACAAAAGCTCAAAGGGGAACCGTTCACCAGCCATTCCAGTCTCCCACCGCACGCCCGGCGAGCGCGAGCACCGGGGTCACCATGGACGCCGAGCCGGTCCGACCCCCGCTACCAGGTGTAAATCGCACGATAGGGCGAGGGCGAAAGCGTACTTGCGAGAGTGAGAGGCGGTCACCACCGCAGCTTTCCGAGCCCTCTAACAAGGGCTCGCCCCATGCTCCGCTCAAGGCGAAACCACCGGCAAAAACCGCAACTAACCGTAGAGAGATCGGGGGTTCTCTCAGGGTCTCCGGATCGTCGTCGTCGTCCCTGGTGACCTTCTCTACAGGCTCCCCAGACTTATCCACAGGCTGGCGAGACTTATCCACAGGTTGTCCACAGGTAGGCGACATAATCCAGTGGGGACGGTACTCCGGCCCCCGTGCGTCTATTCGGCACATACCGTCTAGCTCAAAACTCACGCAGGTCAACATACGCCTCGAGCAGTGAGACGTCGATGATGATCTCTCCCCGGGCGCCTTGGACTGGGTTGCTCGTGCAGATCCCCACCCTCACGTCGACGCGAACTCCCATCTGCTTGAGCTCCTGCACCAGCTCCCCTATCCGCTTCGTCCACTCCTGCATCACGATCCCTAACTGTCTCAGCTCCTCTTCTGGGCTCATCCGCCATCCTCCTCTTCGTCGGTCAGTCTCCCACGTCGCGTCAGACTGGCCAACAGCCAATACTTCTGCCCCCCGAGCACTACCTCTCCATCCACACCGTAGGTGAGCTCGTCTGTTGCGGACACCTCTGCCTGCATTCGGAGCCCATCGACTCTGAGCGTGATTCTATCGTCGTCGACCACCAGTAGCAGCATCCTCGTCTCCTTTCACGCTTTCTCCCCTTCGAAGGGGGCATACTAGGATACCTCTACCCCCGCCTCATTCGCTCCTGGGGCCTCCTGCCAGAGTTTTACGGTCAACCCCTGGCTGCAGCTAGCCGCAGCATCGCCCCGCACGCCAAAACGATCCCCGCGAGCCCCAGCATGTAGAACAGGAACGCCAAGCAGCCTATCCCTAGCCGTTTGATGATCATCACTGATCCCTCCTCTCCGCCCGCCACTTGTCCGGATCGAACCTGGGCAGCAACCTCCAGGGCCACTTCCAGGCCAGGAAGATCGCCATGCGTACCGGTACGTGGAGGCGGTCCAGGATCACCGCCACGTGGTGTCGCCGTAGTTCCAGGATGAGCGCGTACCACTTCTTTACGGTCTTCGTAAGCCCCTCCCCCAGCCACTCCGGGCACTCATCCCAGCGGTCCTCAGCTATGCCCAGGATCTCCGTGATTATCGGATCTGTCTTCATGTGCTGCTACCTCAGCTTCTCCGGCACCCACGTCACACTGAAGTGGGTCCGCGGCGCCCTTCCGATCGCTGTGATCTTCACCCGGCGCCTGGCCCCTCGATGCACGTCCAGGATGCTCCTAAGCTGCGCCGTCAGCCGCGAGCTCGTGAGATCCCAGTAGTGGGGGAACACGGGCTTCTCCTCGATGGGCACGTGCACCCTCAGCACGTCGATCGTCTTGACGGGGTGGCCGTCCCGTGGGTGAATCTCGAGCTGGCCCATCTCCCACCGCTCGATCGTGAACTCCTTCGTCTCACCATCCGACCACTCATAGATCTCGTACGGCTTCTCTAGCTCTGGCATGTGTGTCCCTCCTGCCTCTTCTGTGGGAATGTGGTGCCCTTGGAAGTGTTCCGTGCCGTCCCCAACCGCACCGCACCGAACAATGCCAAGGGCTTCCCTCTAGTCCTCTCTCAAAAAGTCTGAACGCGGAGTGCGCTTCTTTCTCCGCGCCAGTTTCT
>JAUVZB010000094.1 GCA_030602785.1 Dehalococcoidia bacterium | reverse complement strand
ACCTCTATCTGCATCCATCGCCCCCACCGCGGGCAGGCGCAGAGGCCTGCCCCTACATTTCGCGCTTCGCGTACTCCCGGCCTTCGCAAAATGGCGCACCAACCCTGCCCTACGCTGAGTAGCCTCACCGTCAGTGTGGTTATTCCGACAGGCTCCTAGCGGACGTTGTGAGAGACGACCGCTATCCGGCATCTGAAAGGATAGGGCCGGCGTTCCATCTGGGAATACACGAAGACGCTGGTCGGGCTCGAAGATGGGAGGCCAGAAGAGACAAACTGGGGTGGCAGAGAACAGAGGATTGGAGCTTGGCCTAACTGGTCCAGAGTCCTTGCACACACAAGCAGTCAAACACAGACCGAGCCGTTGTGGTCCGCCCGCACGGCGGGCTACGACTCCTGGAGGCCCCTTCAGGGTAGCCGTTGTCTATATATCGTGTCCCGAGGTCCGACCAGGCATATCACCATGTGGTCCCTATCCGTGTCATAGGTGTAGATTATTCGGTACTTTCCGATACGTCTCTTCAAGTAGCCGCCCAGATTCTCACTCAGGGGCCAGTGCGCAATGATGTGCCGGTTGGCCCACAGCCATTCCACTTTGTTGAATAGCCGCTCCCTGTCGTTCTCTGGCACATCTTCGAAAGCGTCCGGAGAGAATCTGAGGCCCATACGTCACTCACTGGGACAGCAGGCGGCGCATCTCCGCGGGAGACAACAGCGCATCAGGGGAAAGCATACGCGAGCGACGTAGTCTCTCTTCGGTTTCGGGTCGCAGTTCCATCCCTTCGTCCGGCTCGGGAAGCCCTTCCTGGAGATCTGCTATCAGTGTGCTGAGGCGGGACATTTCGCGTCTCAGAGCGGGGATCTCGGCAAGGCTGGTTGTGCGAGCCTTGAGAATGTACTGGTACTGCTCAGCCGGGAAGTCATCTTGGTCTTGGAATGGACCTGAATACGGAAGTGTAGCTGGTTCTTCGAGACGCTGGAACTCGACTGTGAAGAACGCCTCGTGCAAGGTCAGAGTCACCGGTTCCGGCCCCACATTAATGAGGTTCATGGTCAGTCGCCCTTTGAAGCCCGGGTCGAGCTGGAGTCCTCCAAATGCAACGACACCCCTCCGTGCGAATGCTGAGCGGATGCCGAACCTGCCACACATCTCCAGCGGCAACCGCAGTCTCTCGTAGGAGAGGACACCGACCATCTGCCCCGACTGTATCTCGTACGTTTGTTCCGTCGCGAGGTCTACAACCGCTCCAAGCTGCTGTGCATTGAGCGGGCTGGCCAAGACCTTGGCACCCAGAAGAAGGTCGTAGGATGCTGGCTGAACTTGACCTTCATCGAAAGGCTCGATGGTCAGTTTACCTGCGCTGACGAGTTCTCCTATTTGCTTTCCTGAGTAGGTGCCCATTGGGCCTCCATCATTCCTTTCCCTGGCGAAACCTCACCTCTTGTACAGTGTACAGCCAGACAAGAGGAAAGCAAAGAGGACGTACTCGTTCATGTCGATAGTGACACACCATCTCCTTCCGGTTGTGATGGTAGCGTTGAAGGAACTGTTGTGAGTGAATCCGAGGGACACCATACTTATCTCCGCCCCCTGATTTCGGCCTGGGCTTCTCTGGCTTCAACCACCGACCAGCCTCTCTCTATCTGCGACGTAACACTGACAACACCATCGTTGTGCCGCGCCAATGCTCGCACCCGACTGCACGGCTGTCAATAGCCCCCCCGATGAGCTTCGGTCCTGCCGAAGGAGTCCGCCCGTCCAGGTCTATGCACCTGCCCCCACAGCCACCTCAAACCCATCTTCCATGACGAACAGCCAGGCAACCCCGCTGTACATCAGTCCGAGCAGCACCAGCGCGCCGATGACCGCCGACGCGATGGCGGTGCCTCTCTTTCCTGCCTCTGCACTGCACGCCGCGATGGCTCCGGTGTAGACGGCGAGCACGGAGAAGACGATTGAGCCGAACCAGATGTACTCGGGAAGCCAAAGGATGATATCGATGGGCAGATTTGCCATCAGGTGGGCAGCGAATCCAATCACTGCAAGAACTGCAAACATCTTGTGCGAACGCATACCACCTCCCCACATGTATCCACTGTTGCACAGCCATGTGACACCTGTGTGTCACGTACACTGACGTGTAATTCTGATTGGGGCAACGTCCCTCCGAGTGGCCCCGCCCCACCCCCTCACGCTGCGCGTTGGCCGTCGCTGAGGCCGCCGGCGCTGCAGGACTCAAACGTGGTTCCCCAGCTATCGCCACATGCCTGAAGTACGGCAGGGGGCGCCAGCTCAGGCAATACCGTCTTGGACGGCACTCCCGCCGGCGTACGTCGCACCCCTCGGTGTCAGAGAGGGCCGCACACTCCTGGTCGTCTATGTGTTCCTTCTGTGTTCTGTTGCTGCTAGACTGGACAAACGAACGGCCCCCGAAGGGGCCGCTCGCTAATCAGGAAGCGTATTCCTGACTGTGTATGACTCTACAATAGGACTTCTCCTGCCTACTGTCAAGTCCAGCAAGGAGGAAGGTGTTGCCCAGGGTAATTGCCTATATCGATGGCTTCAACCTCTACAACGGATTGAAGGAAGCAGACTGGAAACACTACTGCTGGCTCAACCTGCGCATTCTGTGTGAGCGGCTCCTATCTGAAGACGAGATGTTGCTGCAAGTCAAGTACTTCACGTCCAAGGTGGTTGGAAAGGGCAGCCAAGAGCGACAGCGAACCTACCTGTCCGCACTCCGGCAAGTAGCAGGAATCCGGCCAATCTATGGCAGTTTCTCTATCGATCGACACACGTGTAACCACTGCAACAAGAAGAGTGACTTCCTGGTCGAGAAGATGACAGATGTTGCAATTGCAGTGGAGATGGTTGCCGACGCATATGACAACCATTACGATACGGCGTTGCTGATCTCCGCTGACCGCGACCTGGCGCCAGCCGCCAGAAGAATCAAGTGTGCTCCTCTCAACAAGCAGATCAAGTTGCGGTTTCCGCCTCGTCGCACATGTTCCAACCTCATAGAGATTGCTCATTCGTACGCCACGATTGGCGAGGATACACTGCGGACCAGCCTGCTGCCACTGGAAATCACGATGAATTCGGGCCGCATTATCAGTTGCCCTCAGAAATGGCGTTCACGGGAGTCCGGCACCTCCCGCTAGCACGACACCGGTCGCGTGCGAGTGCCACATTGGGCCGTGTTGTCATCAGGAGGGACGTGTGGCCCTCGGTAGGGCGGCTGCGCAATTCGGGGGACACCCTGCTCATCTCTGTCCCCCGGGGTTTCGGCCCACGCTTCCCTGGTTCCAACCACCGACCAAGTTCTTTCCAACCGCGGCGCGACGTTGACAAGGCCATCGGTGTGCTGTTCAATGTTCGCATGCGACTGTGGCGCTGTCAATGCCCCTGCCGCAACGCCTGGAACGCACAGCACACCTGGGGGGTAAGGGTGCTTGACGGACTCCTACCCTATTCCCGAATGAGGGGAGCCAACCAGCCCGAGCCAACAACGAGTTACCAACTACAAAGCGCATAGAACGTGGCGTGGTGTTCCCCAGGGGAGAACAAACCGGCGCCTAACTACTCATGGCGCACTCCATTCAAACGACAACGAAGCAAGAGGACATTTTCGCTGAACAGTCAAGGGAGGACGGAACGCAGACCGTCAACGTGAGGCAACTCGGGGTGTTGACAGAGGTGTGAGCCGATGCGAGTATTGACCCACACGGGGATAGACGGAGAGATTGTGGAAAGCGCTGCTCACCGTTGTGGCGCCATCCAGAGCACTCTGCTCGTGGGGCTGGACGTGCTCTCGGGGGGAAGGTCTCCTTCACAACCAATACATCCGATGGACGAAGAACAGTCTGTTATGTTCGAGCACGGGCCAATGGTCAGCCGCCGGACGGAAGGAACGCCGAATGGACACTACTGAAGAGCGAAGTTCTCCGGCGTTGGCGAAGGCGATTCGGAGACAGCTTGCTTTGAGCCATGAGGATTTGGCTGGGTGGCTGGGGGGTCAACCGCGCGACCGTGAATCGGCGGGAAAACGGGCAACCCGAGCCGTCGAAACTTGCCGGGGCTCAGCTTGACGCCTTCTGCAAGAAGATGGCCAGCCCGGACAAGTCAGCCCTTCCCGGAGCGTGGACGCACCATAGCATGGACATAGGACGAGGGAGGAAGCAAGCTGAGGGATACCGTCATGCCAGTGCTTTGAAGAAAGAGAGTAGAGTCGCTCAAGACTGAAGGAGGGACATGTACTATGGCAACACCAAAGGCCAGGGAGACAGCCGCGGGGAAAGAGACCGCGGCGCAAGGAAAGTCAAGAAGGAAAACCGGGGGAGTTATGACTGTCGCGGGGCTCCTCAGGGCGCGCCAGTCCGAAGTGAGGGCTGACTGGCTGGAGAACATCAGAACGCTGGGCGGTTCGCGGACCCTCGAACTGATGACCGAGGAGCAGCTGCGTGTGCAGACGACGAGTCTGCTGACGGCGCTGACGAAGGCCTTCGGCGCCGAGC
>JAUVZB010000031.1 GCA_030602785.1 Dehalococcoidia bacterium | reverse complement strand
TGAGACCACGCAGCGCAGGGTGGGGTTGGTGTGTTGCTTCACGAAGGACGGTGATGCGCTAATGAGCTCAAGTGCGCCCCGTCGCAGAGCTGCTCCCTTCGTACCAATACCAAGGGGTCTGTTTCTCCGACAGGCTCCTAGATAACACCGTCACCGACGGCAGGATACCCTCCGCCACCGCCTATCCCGACGGCAAATGGTCAGACTGCATCTGGAACGGTGCGGCGGGCGCGAGGGAGTGTGGAAAACAGGGCACCTAACTGCGATGGAATAGTTGCGGGAATATTTCTCGCATTGCTTGACAGGCGCGTGCTATAATAGGCTCATGAACAGTGCGATGAATGCTACTGCGACACAGATGACCCGAGAAGATGCCGAGCGCCTTCTTGCTCCCCTCTTGGACACTATTCGCGATTGCATAGCGGATGCGATCCGTGAGTATCGCAACTTGGATTCTGGCCTACGGTGGAAACTCAGGAAACGCTCAAGATCAAGTATGATAAATGACTTCATGGCCTTCAACGCACGAAGTCGGCTAGCTGGCCTAGAGGGAGTCTACTTCAGCGAATATCGTGGGCTCTTCAGCGTGTATGTCGGGGACGGGATCCGACTTCGATTCAAGAAGCTCGACTCTAGGCTGCGGCCGAGTTACATACCTACAGGACAGGCGAACGATTTCATGTGCCAAGTGAATCCACCTATGCTGGACGGCATGCCTGTACCCCCGACCAACTTGATAGCTGGATACCGGGTGGAGACGATGCCCCTATCAACTCCTGCCATCTACGTCGTGTGCCCCGATGGCAAGAGGAATGCGTGGGAACTGAGGGTGAATGTCGATGAGGCTCCCCAGGATATCGCGTCGTTGTTCGGGCAGGCTGTCTCACCGCTAAGCCGTTCCCCCAAGTCGATTCGCGTTCGAGATTCACGTACTGCCAGCAACGGGGATGCACAATGAGCAATGAGCCTCGTGTCCCGAACCCCGCAATGCTGGTCCTTGCGAGGGAATCGCGTGGTATGCCCCAGACCGAGCTGGCGTCACGCGTGGGAGTGTCGCAGGGGTTCATCTCAAAGGGGGAGGCAGGATTCGGCACCCCACCCAGCGAAATGGTTGGGCGTATCGGGGCCGTGCTCGGCTATCCCTCAAGCTTCTTCTACCAGAGCGAGCCTCTCTATGGACCCAACGTCTATGAACTGTTCCACAGGAAGCGACGGAGCGTCCCGGCGCGCAAACTCTCTCGGGTCTACGCGCTAATGAACATACGACGCATTCACATCTCCAGACTGTTGAGAAGCATCGACATAGGGAGTATCGACTTCTGGCCGCTCGACCCGAGCCAACACCGACGTGGGGCAGCCGATGTAGCCCAGCTAGTTCGTGCTTCATGGTCAATCCCTCTTGGCCCGATTCGAAACCTCATTACGCACATTGAGGAGGCACGAGGAATCGTCGTGCCATTCGACTTCGAGACGCAGCAGATTGATGCGGTGAGTCAGTGGCCTCCCAACACTCCCCCGATTCTCCTTGTCAGCAACTCGTGCCCCACAGACAGGTTGCGTTTCACTCTTGCACATGAAATCGGCCACGTGTTCATGCACCAAGGCATGGCGAACTCCAGCCCAGAAGCAGAGGCAAATGAGTTTGCGGCTGAATTCCTGATGCCACAGAATGAGATAGGGCCACATTTGGGGGGACTGTCTCTCGAGTCCCTGGTGACTCTCAAGCAACATTGGGGCGTATCAATGAGCGCCCTGCTGAAACGTGCAACGGACTTGGGATGCATCACACAGCGGCATTCGAGAAGCCTTTGGGCGAAACTAAGCAGGGCGGGGCTGAGAACACACGAACCACCCGAACTCGCACCCCTCGAAGCTGGACCAAGGCTGCTAGGCGAGATTGTAGCGCTTCATATCGCCCGACTGAACTACACGGAAACAGACCTAGCCGAACTGCTGTGCTTGAGCGTTGACGAGACACACAAGCTCTATGTCTCCAGCAGGTCCCAACATGGCAGCGGACTGTACGACGCCGCCCTCAGCGAAGCTGAGAGAATCCTGGGAGGCTAAAACGCCGATGCCGCAACTGAGTAGGTGCCAGGCCGGTCGATGACTCCGAGTTTGTCGTTTTGTCCGATACCAACAGCGCATTGTCAATCTGGGTCATGGCGCTGTGCCCAATTCAGCATTAAGACAAGCGAGAGCCAAGCATCGTGCAGTAGACATCCCTCACCCAATCCCGTGCGTCTCTTCGAGCATCTGCCCAAGTTGATCAGCAGCGATCATGGGGATGTAGCGGTAGTTGCCCTAGGAGCCTGTCGGAGAAACAGACCCCTTGGTATTGGCACGAAGGGAGCAGCTCTGCGACGGGGCGCACTTGAGCTCATTAGCGCATCACCGTCCTTCGTGAAGCAACACACCAACCCCACCCTGCGCTGCGTGGTCTCATCGTCAGCACGGTTATTCCGACAGGCTCCTAGGGCACGCCAACAAGCTGCTCGGCAGTGAGGCCCTGAGAGTAGCTCGCCACAGAAGGTAAAGTGATCTCGTCCAAGCAGTGGGCTCGGAGATCGCGACTGCCTAAAGCCGATGGAGCACGAGACACCGTGCACGCGGATGGTGATCGACTGGGGCAGCCAAGTCAGGGTGCGATGCCCACAAGGACGAGAGGGACAGCCGGCACCCCCCTCCCTTCGCGGACAAGGTTGTACAGTTCGCCTTCGTAGTAGGGCACGCCGGAGGACATCTCTTCCTGCAGCGACTTGACTGGCATGATTTCGATTCCGACATCGATTACGTCGCCCACGTAGAACGCCATATGCTTCACGAACAGGTCATACGCAACCGCGAAGTACTTCCCAAACTGCACTTCCACAGCCACCCTTTCCTTGACGAAGTCCGTCTGATTATACGAGTAGATTGGACGAAGCCCGGCGGACTCGATCTGGCGCTTCTGCTCACCGGGGTCCAGATGCATGGATCGACGAATCAGCTGTGCATCGCTCGTGACCCAGTATGATGCCCTACGTTCATCCCACGTCAGGGCCTTGAATCGCTTCTTGAATTCGCGATTCAGTTCAATTGGGGAATAGAGAGTACGCCCCTGCTTAGTCTTCTCGGCAGAAACCTTGGTGAGGCAAGACGCCGCATCAACCGATGCGATCACGCTCTGAATCTCGTCCCACAGGTTGGGCTTATGCACCATCAGGAACTCGAGTCCGTTGAGATGAGAGTAGTATTCTGCGATCTGCATCTTCGCTTGTGCCCCTAATCTCGATTTCGAGGGGAGGATTCGGCTATGCCCGGCAGCCTTACAGCCAGCGGTGAAGTGGCTCTGTATTCCTCTCTGGCATCCACACCCCATTCCTGAGGACGTTGTGCGATTTTCTCGTTCCCGTTTGGCGTGTACTTCGCGGTTCCCATTGCACGACGCCGAAGCGTGCCATTGCGCAGAGCCTCCAAACGAGCAAGCGCGATGTCCACGTACGAGCGTTGTGTGTCCACACCTATTGCCCTGCGTTCGTGGAGCAGTGCCGCAACCAGCGTGGAGCCGACGCCCACGAAAGGATCCAGTACCACCTCTCCGCGGTTAGAGAGTGCAAGAACCAGTCGTTCCACGAGTTCGACGGGAAACTGCGCAGGATGTGGCGTCTTCTCGGGGTGATTGCACTTCACATTCGGGATATCCCAGATCTGGCTGTCCCAGTCGTCCTGCAGTAGTGTCCAGATATCTCCCGGATTCTTCCCAAGCGGATTCCCGGAAGGGGTGCCGCGGTGGGGACCTTTGTGGTGGAGCTTGCCGGGGTATTTCTGTGGCACCCGAATGGGGTCGAGATTGAACAGGTAGTCGTCACCCTTGGTGAACCAGAGGATTACCTCGTATCGTCCCGAGAGACGCTTCCGGGCATGCAGCCCGTGTTCAAAGTGCCAGACAATGCGATTCCTCAGCTTGAGGCCCCAACGCTCTTTGAGGAGCGGATAGAACAAGGCGTCCAGAGGGACTATCTCCCCGGATTCCACGTAGTTGCCCACTTGCCAACAGAGACTGCCTCCATCTTGGAGAACTCGTACGCACTGCCCCAGGATTTCTGCTTGCCACTCGATGTAGTCTCCGAGGTCGCGCTTGTGCTCATAGGGCTTGCCAATGTTGTACGGTGGCGACGAGGCCACGAGCCTGACGTATCCGTCTGGAATCGTACGAAGGAAGGCGGCAGCGTCGCCATTGCACACCAAGGCATCCACCTCTGCAACGTGCGAAGTGGATTCGGCAAGGGTGAAGTTCCGAAAGAGGCTTTCTTCTGCCGCTGTCTCACGCATCTTGGTCATCGAAGAACGCAGTTCACCCGGCTCCTGCCAACGGATCGACGCTAGTCTAGAGGCGACGCAGAGTCCTGTCAACGACTCTGAATCGATTGTGAATCTGAATCGATTGCCCCACTTGACCGGTGAGGGCTATGCCTCTCCGTACATCGTGGCGTCAACCACTTCGCACCGCTTCGCGGCACGAATGACGTACTTGAGTGCGTCTGCCCACTCCCGTGCAGTTGCTCGACGAGGCAACTCCACATCATTCATACGCGCTTTCTCGGCTATTCGCTGTAATGGAGGTGGGGAGTTGGTCACGCGAGACCAGCGTGGTTCTATCCAGCACCGACCATGCCACCCATGAAGGCTCCGGGCAAGACATTATTCGCCCATACATACGCCCAACCCTCTCTCCTCCACCCGAATTCCCTGATTCCCGCCCCACGGGCCTTTACAGGCACAATCACGCCCGACTACTATCGGCAGAGGCTTTCGTCCAGGTCGCACCGGGAGCGACCACTCTCATCGCTCGCCGGCGGCGTTACCCGGCGCTGGTATCCCGAGGAGGAGATTTGCGGCAGACCAAGACACGTGTCCTCGTCCTGATGTGCATCGCGATGGTGCTGGGCTACATGCCCTGGTACAGCTTCTCGGCCGTCGCGAAGTACATGGTCCAGGAGTTCAACCTCGGGGCGGGACAGATGGGCGCCATCCTCTCGTCTTTCCAGGTGGGCTACGTCATCGTCGTCATCTTCACCGGATGGCTCGCCGACAGGGTCGGCCCTAGAAAGGTAGTCGCCTGGGCCACTCTCTTCGCCGCCCTCTCCTCAACCGCCTTCCTGTTCTTCGCGCGTGACTTCACGAGCATACTGATTCTCAGGCTCCTCGTCGGCCTCTCCTGTGGCGCAATCTACGCGCCCGGCATGTCCTTCCTCTCTTCCTGGTTCCCACCCAAGCAGCGGGGCAGGGCTATCGGCGCCTATACCGGCGCCCTGACCGCCGCCTATGCGGGCGGCTACCTGGTCGCCTCACCGCTGGCAGCAAGCTTCGGCTGGCGAATCGGGATGCTGGGCACATCCATCCCGGTCTTCGTCGCAGCAGTCATCGTCTTCGTCCTCATCAAGGACCGCCCGCCTGAGGCGGAGCAGTCTGCACAGGCCGGGTCGCAGGCGAAGCCCGCGACGATCGACCCCGCGCAGTACGGCGGCACGCGGCGCACGCTCATCGCCGCCCAGATACTCATCACGGCCGCCTACATGGGCCACATGTGGGAGCTGTACGCTTTCTGGGGCTGGATAGGGCCCTATTTCGTGGCGAACGTGTTCCAGACAGGCTGCGGCGAGGCGCAGGCAGTGTCCGTGGGAGGAATGCTCTCAGCCCTCGTCATCTTCGCCGGCGTGCCGGCCGTCTGGGCACTCGGTGCGTTCTCGGACCGCATCGGCCGCACGAAGGCCATCATCATAGCGTCCCTTTGCAGCCTGATTGTCGAGTGCGTCTTCGGGTTCCTCTTCGGGATGGGACTCCATCTACTCGTGCCCGTCGGACTCTGGCTCGGCTTCTGGGTCATCGCGGACTCGGGAATATACAAGGCGGGCCTCACGGAGCTTGTGAGCGCGGACCGCCGCTCGCTCGCGCTGGGGATGCAGTCGGCCGCGGGCTTCTCTCTGACCATCGTCTCGCCGATGGTCTTCGGTAGACTGCTCGAGTCTGCCAATGGAGTCGGGATTGACCCCACGACCGCGACGAACTGGGGGCTGCCATTCCTCGTACTGGGGCTCGGCGCGCTGCTCGCTCCCATCTGCGCGCTCGTCCTGCGGCGCCTGCCGGAGGCCAAGCTGCTGTCACACGAGGGACGCTAGCTACCTTTCGAATCCCACGCTGGCGGCCGCTTCTCGAGAAATGCCGCACCGCCCTCTACGGGCTCTCCCGCTGCGTAGAGCCTCTCTATGAGCTCAGGCTCGACCGTTGAGACGTCGCCGAACCACGCGGGAGAGGAGGCGTTGACAAGCTTCTTCGCGAGGCGCATGGCGATGGGGCCACCCGCGCGCATCCGGTCGATAACTCCATCTGCGGTCGACATGAGAGCGTCGGATGGCACACACATGTTCGTGAGGTTCATATCGAGGGCCTCAGCGCATGTGAGTTGCCTGCGAGTGAGGATGATGTCTTTCGCGTTCCCCGGTCCGACGAGGCTCACCAGAAGTGGCGTGCATGCCCAGGAGAAGAAGTAGCCGAGGCTCGTGTTGGGGAGCGACCAGGTCGAGTCGTCCGCCGCCACTCGAAGGTCACACGCGACAGCGATTGCCATGCCGGCTCCGACACACGCGCCGTTGACAGCCGCGACCGTTATCTGCTCGAGGTCGCGGAGGCCTTTCACCAACTCCTGGCCCAGCCGCTGACGCAGCCGCGCCGAGGCAGGGTCGTTGCCCACAGACATGGCATCGCTCTTCAGATCCACGCCCGCCATGAAGGACCTGCCCTCTCCCGTCAGGACAACGAAGCGGGTCACGGTATCTCGATTCAGCTCATGGCAGAGCGCAACCATCTCCTCCAGCATCTGCCCGTCCATCGCGTTGTGCAGGCGCGGGTTGTTGAACACCACCCGCATCACGTCGCCTTTCTTCTCTACCAGGAGCTTCTCATACATGAGCAGGCAGCCTCCCTGTAAGGCAATACAAGAGCCCTGCCATTATAGCGCACGTACGGCCCGTTGCGGCGGCCGTGCTGCTACAGCTCCTCTCCCGTGGATCGCCGCATCGGCCACAAGGCCCGGCACGCTCAGCCGAGTGCCACGTCCAGCGTCATCATCACGGCGAAGCCAAGCATTCCGCCAAGGGTAGCGAGGTGAGTGTTCCCGCCGCGCTGTGACTCCGGGATGACCTCCTCCATGACAACGAAAATCATCGCGCCGGCCGCGAAGCCCAACGCATACGGCAGGATGGGTCGCGCAACGACTACGGCTACCGCGCCGAGGACTCCAGCTATCGGCTCAACGACTCCCGATAGCTGCCCGTACCAGAAGCTCTTCAGACGGGACATGCCCTCACGGCGCAACGGCATCGAGACCGCCATTCCCTCGGGGAAGTTCTGGATAGCGATGCCAAGCGCCAGGGCCATGGCGCCGGCTAGAGTGGCCGCCGGATATCCGGCGGCGATGGCCCCGAACGCCACGCCAACGGCAAGACCCTCGGGGATATTGTGCAGCGTAATGGCCAGTATGAGCAGCGTGCTTCGCTGCCAACTCGTCTTGATACCCTCTGCTTCACTTGTGGCAAGTCCCCGGTGCAGGTGCGGGAGGAGTCTGTCCGTGCCACGCAGGAAGATGCCACCGAGGAGAAACCCCGTCACCGCCGGCACCCACACAGGCAGAGGCCCCCCCTCGGACATCTCTATGGCCGGCGCCAGCAGGGACCAGAAGCTGGCGGCTATCATCACGCCGCCTGCAAAACCAAGGGCGGCGTCCATCACCGAACGGCGCAGTTCCTTCGCCGCGAAGACGACGGCCGCGCCGAGCGCCGTCACGCCCCACGTGAAACACGTTGCCACAAGGGCCTGCCACACCGGATGAAGCGACACGAACCAGTTCATTGCGGTCCATATTCAACACTACTTCGCAACAGGAAGGCAAGCCCCGGGGCGGCGGGGGGTCTCCTCCGGCTGATAGGTAGTCACGTTACCTGAGGAATCCGGATACGAACGAACTCATCTCCCATCAAACGGCCTCGGAAGCCCCGACTGGAACGCATTGCATCGAGTGCTCCTCTCCCTTCGACAGCCTTCAATTCGGCAGCCGATGCTACGGAGACCGCTTCGCATCAGGGCAGCGTGCCACATCCGTGCACAAGGACCCGCTTGAGCGCGCCGTGCATGCCTTGACACGTCTGAGATGCTTCCCTAGAATCCGCTTACCGGAGCAGGCCTCCCGCCGTGATGAACGGCGGTAGCGGCCGGGCTGGTCGGCTGGCAGCGGGATAGAAGGCCCGCGGGACCGGGGAGTCCTGCGGGCTTTTCGTTTCCTCCCGCCATGGAACATACATGAACGGCAAGGACACGGCAGAAAAGGAACGGCGACTGCGGCTCCAGGCAACCAAGGAGCGCGTATCGAAGGTGTCTATCGGCGCCATCGCATTGCTCATCGCGGTCAAGGCCGTGGCCGCCGCGCTTACGGGTAGTATCGGCATCCTGGCGGACGCAGTGCACAGCCTGGTTGACCTCACGGGAGCCGTCATCGGCTACATCGGCGTGCGGGTTGCAGGACAGCCCCCCGACGAGGAGCACCGCTTCGGCCACGGCCGGGCGGAGGACCTGGCAGGCGCAGTCATCGCAGCCCTCATCTTCATCGCCGGAGGCATCATCGCGTACCACGCGATTCAGCGTCTTCTCAGCGGCGCGGTCGTCGAGATGGTCGATGCAGGCATCTTCGCAACGGCCGGCGCCATCGCCATCAACATGGCAGTCTCACGCTACGTGCTTGCCGCCGCCAGGAAGGCGGACTCGGTCGCGCTGGAGGCGACGGGACGCGACCTCATGGCGGACGTAATGAGCTCGGTCGCCGTGCTGGTCGGACTCGTCCTCGTACGCGCCACAGGGCAGGCGTTTCTTGACCCCGTCGTCGCGCTCATCGTGGTGGTGCTCATCACTCGCGCCGCCTTCCTGACAATGCGCAAGGCCGCCAACAACCTCATGGACACGAAGCTCCCCGAGGAAGAGGAGAGCCGCATACGTGAGCTGCTCAACCGCCACAAGGACATCGCCAACTACCATGGCATGCGGACCCGCAAGGCGGGCAGCCAGCGCCACGTCCAACTGCACATCGTGGTGCCGCGAGACAGGACCGTCGAGGAAGGCCACCGCGTCGCTGAGGACGTGGAAGACGAGATTCGCACCCTCTTCCCCGGCTCGGCCGTGACCGTCCATGTGGAGCCATGCACGCCGGACTGCGCCGAGTGCCCCACGCCCTGCAAGAATCCCCGGGGACCTTCCGAAGACGGGCAGTAGCTCCTCACGAACCAGCGCATGCCGAATGCACGGCCCTCAGGGGCAGTCTCTCCGCCACAGCCCAACCTCGGCAGTCGGATGCGCGAGCAAGATGACGTTGGGCTTCACCTAAACCCCGCGACCGCGTCATCGTTCTTATGTGTAGTGCGGACACCCCTCGACACAGTAGTGTCCGCACTCTGAAGGCAAGATGGACGACACAGCTTTTCATTACTCGCGCACACTGCGAATCATCATGGTGCTGGCCATTATCCTGCCCATCATCGGCATTGGCGCCATACTCTGGTACCTCTCGGCAGGCGACAGTGCAGGCACCGCTGCCCCTGAAGAGGAACAGACTGTGGTAGAACACGATGGGGCAGAGGAGAACATGTCGGAGGTCGGCGCCGTCATCGAAGCAGAGGAGGCGAATCCTCTGCAACCGATAGTGCCACCAGTAAGCGACCGCCTGACACCAGGGTCAACCGTATGCCCCTCGGGCTCCAGCGGGGATTAGCCCTCCTGCCACTACCCACCCCCGGGGTGACCATTCTCGTCGCCCGCATCCGGATGCTCCCCTGAGCCACAACAACACAACCGGCCAATTTGACATTCGTATGCGAGCACCCCTATTATGTTCCTGCGCCGTGAGTAGCTCAGGCTGCGGGTTGAGACGCCGCAGTGAGCCTGCGGCGGGTCCTTTTGTTCCGTCGGGAGCGGGGCCTTCCGCATGTCATGGTGCCCCCCTCTCACGAAAGGCGGGTGTTGTTATCTCGCCGTTAGAAGAGGGGCACACTACTACAGACTCGGGGCCCGAGGACCCCTTCAGGAGGGCAGATGGCATCGAAGTACGTATACTCCTTTGGAGACGGGACAGCTGAGGGAAGAGCAGGCCTCAAGGACCTGCTCGGAGGGAAAGGCGCAAACCTCGCCGAGATGGCACGCATGGGAGTGCCCGTACCTCCCGGCTTCACCATCATATCCGATGCCTGCAACCACTACCTTCAGAACGACAAGGCGCTGCCGGAAGGGCTCCGAGAGCAAGTAGAAGAAGCGCTGGCAAAGCTCGAACAAGGGTCCGCAACAAAGATCGGCGACAGCAAGAACCCGCTCCTCGTCTCTGTGCGCTCCGGCGCACGCATCTCAATGCCGGGCATGATGGACAGCATCCTCAACCTTGGACTGAATGAGGACGCCGTTCGCGCCCTGGCAAAGAAGACGAACAACCCTCGCTTCGCCTGGGACAGCTTCCGTCGCCTAATCAAGATGTACAGCAACGTCGTCCTCGGAGTGCCCGATGCGGCACTCAATACTATCGAGAACCAGCTCAAGCGAGAGCGAGAGGTTCGGCTCGATAGCGAACTCCCGGCAGAGGACCTGCCGATTCTGACGCAGATGCTCCGGGACGAGGTGAAGAAGTTCTCGGGCAAGGAGTTCCCGCTCGACCCGCGCGAGCAGCTCTGGTCAGCTATCGAGGCCGTGTTCAGCTCATGGAACAACCCCCGCGCCATCGCATACCGCGAGATGAACGAGATATCGCATGACCTCGGCACCGCCGTCACGATTCAGACGATGGTTTTCGGCAACATGGGGGAGGACTGCGGCACTGGCGTGGCCTTCTCCCGCGACCCGTCGACCGGCGAGAAGGCACTCACCGGGGAGTTTCTGGTCAACGCACAGGGCGAGGACATCGTCGCCGGCACGGCCACACCACGACCCGTCCAGGAGATGCAGGAACTCATGCCTCGCAACTACACAGAACTCGAGCGCATCGCCCGCAACTTGGAGAAGCACTTCAAGGACATCCAGGATATCGAGTTCACTGTTCAGAACGGCAAGCTGTGGATACTCCAGACCCGCGCCGGCAAGCGCGCAGCGCAGGCATCCATCAAGGTAGCCACCGACATGACCCGCGAGCGCGTAATGGCAGCCACAGACGCCTTCCTGCGCATCACGCCGCAGCAGCTCGAGCAGGTGCTGCACCCCATTATCGACCCTTCTGCGAAGCGTGAGGTTGTGGCAGCCGGACTCCCTGCTTCTCCCGGCGCCGCCTCCGGCAAAGTTGTCTTCAACCCCGACGACCTCGTCGAGTCGCAGGCGAAGGACAACGGAGAGTATATCCTCGTCCGCTCGGAAACCTCTGCGGATGACATCCGTGGCATCAATGCGGCCGTCGGCATCCTGACAACGCGCGGCGGCATCACCTCCCACGCGGCAGTCGTCGCGCGTGGCATGGGTAAGTGCTGCGTCGTTGGAGCCTCTACGATCGATATCCACGAGGACAAGGACGAGTTCGTTGTAGGCAACCGCATCGTCACAGAGGGTGACTGGATAACCATGGACGGCACTACCGGCGAGGTCATGATCGGCAGGCTTCCAACCGTGAGGCCCCAGCTCAGCAACGAGTTCCAGGAACTCATGCTCTGGTCCGATCTCGTCAAGCAGATGGGCGTCATGACGAACGCCGACACGGCGGCTGATTCGAAGGTCGCACGCCAGTTCGGCGCGGAAGGCATCGGCCTCTGCCGCACGGAGCACATGTTCTTCCAGCAGGACCGCATCGACCACTTCCGCAAGGCCATCCTGGCGCAGGAGAAGGACGAACGCCTGGAGGCGCTCGCGCAGCTCCTGCCCTTCCAGAAGTCGGACTTCCTGGATATCTTCCAGGTGATGGAGGGCCTGCCGGTCACCGTGCGGCTGCTCGACCCGCCACTGCACGAGTTCCTGCCACTGCCACACGACGAGGAGGGGCTGATAGCGCTCGCCAAGCGGCTCAACCTGCCCTACCGGCGCGTGAGAGAGCGTGTCCATGCCCTTGAGCAATTCAACCCGATGCTCGGCCACCGTGGCTGCCGCCTCGGCATCACCTTCCCCGAGATATACGAGATGCAGGTCCGCGCCATCCTCGAGGCTGCATACGAACTCATGCGCAATGGCGTCACCGTGCTGCCCGAGATAATGTTGCCCTTCATCAGCATGGAGGAGGAGGTGGCTCTCCTGCGAGAGCTGGTGTTCGCCACGGCTGAGCAGGTGCGCTCCGAGATGAACTTCCCGGAGTCCAGCTTCCGCTTCGGCATCATGATAGAGCTGCCCAGGGCCGCGCTCATCGGAGACAGGCTCGCACCATACGTAGACTTCTTCTCCTTCGGTACAAACGACCTGACCCAGTCCACATACGGGTTCAGCCGGGATGACATAGGTACATTCCTGCCGGCCTACGTCGACAGGGGCATCCTGAAGAAGGACCCGTTCGCAACCATCGACCGGTCGGCAGTGGGCGAGTTGATGCAGACATGCGTCGAGCGCGGCAAGCGTACCAATCACGACCTGAAGATAGGCGTCTGCGGCGAGCACGGCGGCGACCCCGAGTCCGTCAAGTTCTTCCACCAGGTAGGCGTGGACTACGTGAGCTGTTCGCCGTACCGTGTCCCGGTCGCGCGATTCGCCGCCTCCCAGGCCGCCATCCTCACGAAGCGCGAGGCCGGCAACGGCTCACCGGAAACACGCAGCAAGATTCTGCCACCGACACCGGGCACTTCCATTCCCTCGTAGGAACCGGAGCGCAGGCACGGGACAGCTTCGAACCGCCCCCCCCCGGGGGTCCCCCTTGTGCGGCAGCGCGTGCGGCGGGAGCCGTTGCGGACAGGTGGCACCCACAGGGTCAGCCTTCATTCAAGGCCAAGGCTACTCTCTCACGCCGGCAGGGCACAGACCGCGTCCCGGGCGCAGAGCATGCCGTTGCATCTGCCCTGACGGATGGAGTCCTGGTCGCGCGGACGCGTTCCACACTCGTTTCGCCGGACTACGCGTCAGCCCGGGCGAGTGGCTAGTGCCGGCGTTCCAGCCACTGTCACAACGCAACCGGCGGGCAACGTTCCTGTTTCCGGCGGCAGCCCGGGCCGCCGATTCAGTCCCGCCGGACGCCGTTTGACTATCTCATGCGACACGGTGTAGGCTGCGCCGACTGCGCATGAAGGAGGAGTCCCGATGGAATCCATCAACGTGCTCGTGAACGACCATATCTGCGAGGAGATGCTACCGCGCATCGCCGCCATTGACTCACGCATCAACGTCACGCACGTTGGCAAGCTCCTTACGGCAGAGCGCAAAGGCGATCCTGAGGCAAAGCAGCTGCTGGACAGGCTGCTTGAGAAGGCGGAGGTCTACGCGGGCATGCGCGTGCCCACCGGGCTCCTCTCCAGGTCACCCCGGCTGAAGTGGGTGCAGATGGTGCGTGCAGGGGTGGAAGAGGTGCTCACAGACGAGTTCCGCGCCAGCCCGGTCATACTCACGAACGTCGCAGGCGTGCACAGCTTCGCTCCCGCGGAGTCCGCCATACTCATGTGCCTCGCCCATGCAAAGAACATTCGCGAGAGCTACCGACAAAAAGAGTCACGTCTCTGGGAACCATATAGCGTGATGTCCCTCCGGGGCAAGACGATGGGAATCGTCGGCTTCGGCACCATCGGCCGCAAGACGGCACGGGTGGCGAAGGCCTTTGACATGTGGGTCATAGGCACGCGGCGCTCCCTGACGAAGCCGGGAAAAGCCCGCTGGGCGGACCTCATGCTCTCCCGATTGCGAACCTCGACCAACTGCTAGCCGAGAGCGACTACGTCGTCGTCACAGCCCCTCACACACCGGAGACGCACCACCTCATCGGACCACGGCAGTTCCATGCCATGAAGAAGAGCGCCTTTCTGGTCAACGTCGGGCGGGGGCCTGTCGTGGACGAGTCCGCGCTCGCCGCTGCGCTGAAGCAAGGCCTGATAGCAGGCGCCGCCCTCGACGTGTTTGAGGAGGAGCCATTGCCCCAGAACAGCCCGCTGTGGGACATTCCCAACCTCATGTTCAGCCCGCATGTCGCCGGTCACATCGTGGAGTACCCGGGGCTGGTGCGGGAACTGTTCGTGCGAAACCTGGAGCGTTACGTCAAGGGGGAGAGGCTCAGCGGCATCGTGGACAAGAAGCGCGGCTACTAATCCGGCTGACGCTGCGCATCTTCCCTGCCGGCGCATCCGGGCACGATGACCCCGGGCCACTCCCTCCCCACATGAGACGAAGTCGTCGTGGGCCTGCGCAGGGCAAGCCGCGAACCACGCCGAATTGACACCCTCCGTGCCATCGCAGTAGAGTGTGCCAAACGCGAGCGAAGTGCTGGCATGAAGACGTGGAAAGCCACGACTGCGGGCATCCTTGAGATCGTTGCGGGGGCATTGCACATGGTGTCCGGAGTCGTGACCGTCATGCTCGGCGGAGCGGTCGCCGGTGGACTCAACATCGCAGGGCTCCCCGAGGTTGCACAGGCAGTGCCACTTCCGCTGATTGGCGGAATCGGCATCCCGCTCATCATTCTGGGCATCATCGCCCTCATCGGCGGAATCAGCGCGCTTCAACGCAAGCGCTGGGGACTCGCCCTCGCCGGCGGCATCTGCGCTCTGTTCCCGCTGCAGACCCTGCTCGGCATACCAGCGATAGTCTTCGTTGCGCTTTCGCACGATGAGTTTGAGCCCCTCTGACCGATCGACGACCACCGGACCCCGGGCAGCAATGAGTGCGGCGGGCCACAAGGGCCGAAAAGGAGAAATGGAGATGCAGAAGACCTGGAAGCCGGTCACCAGCGGCGTGCTGAGCATTGTCGCCGGCTCACTCAGCGTCGCGGCCGGCCTGATTCTTGTCCTGTTCGGCGGAGTACTTAGCGGCATACTGGCGGCTGCCGGAGTGCCTGGCATGCTGTCCCTGATTCCGTTCCCGATTGTGGGCGGTATCGCGACTCCGCTGTTCATCCTCGGTGTGATGGCCATCGTGGGAGGCACATACGCGATTCGACGCAGGGTCTGGCCCATGGCGCTGGCCGGCGCCATCTGCGCCCTCTTCCCGCCACAGGTGGGCCTCCTCGGCATACTCGCGATAGTCTTCATCGTCCTCGGGAAGGACGAGTTCGACTAGCACTCGCAATTCCGGAGGTATGACAATGAAGAACACTTGGAAGCCAACTGCCGGAGGCATTCTTGCCATTATCGGCGGTGCAATCAACCTGCTCGCTGGCCTCGGCTTCACCCTGTTCTTTCCGCTGGCTCTACCCTTTCGGGCGGCGTTGATGACCGTAGGAGTGTTAGGTGCTCTGTTCCTGGGAACTGGCATTGTTGCGCTGATAGGCGGAATCAGCGCGCTGCAACGCAAACGCTGGGGGCTCTCTCTTGCCGGGGCGATATGCGCCATCTCCCCTCCCTCCACGCTGCTCGGCATCCTGAGCGTCGTGTTCATCGCAATGGCTCGCGACGAATTCACATCCACCCCGTCATCAGCAAGCAAGCCCGCAGAGCTCTCTGTCGCCAGTAAGGAGTCCGGCGACACCAGCCCCGGGTCCCAGCCGATACCGTGCAAGCCTGACTTCAGCGAGCTTGGAGAGGGCGAGCGGAACGCGTAGGCGGCAGAGGCCGGCCCGGCGCAAGCGCCGATGGCTTGCGCTGGCAGAAGATGTGTGCGACGTCTCCCCCCTCCCTCCACATCACGCATCCCGGGCACCGTGCTTGTAGCGATGGGCCGAAACAAACTCGCACCGACGCGACCACAACTCAAGCGGCAGGAAGAAAGCCAGCGACTCGCCCGGATCCGCAGTGAAGAGGCAGTTGACACGCTTCCGGCGTGGCAGAGACATTGGCGTAGGGACGGAGATGTCCAGACTGGAGTGGGAGTTCTGCGTGCCCGGACTCATTCAGGGTCAGTCGGTTTCGCAATCCTCTCGCCCTGGCCTACGAATCGGCCGTTGGGAAAGGAGGCCTGTTCCGCACCCTGCGGTCTTTCAGAGCCCGGTCGCGCAACTTGATGAGAGCGCTCCTGAACTCCTTGCGCTGCTCATCGGACAGACCGGCGAATGCCTGCCTCACGGACTCACGCCCGAAGGTCTTGTCGCAGATATCCTGCCCTTCAGCCGTGAGCACGACTGACACCGAGTTCTTGCGCTCCGGGTCTGGCATTCGCTTCAGCAGGCCATCTCGCTCCATTCGAGTGAGCAGACCAGAGATTGAGTGGGGCTCTCGCACGAGCCACCGGGCAATCTCCGCAGGCCGAACCCTTCCTCCCGTGGTCTGGATGACGAACATGACCGCCGCCTGGGCCAGGGATATCCCGTACTGCTCAAGTTCGAGTTCACGCGCCTTGAAGATTGCGTTGCGCGTTTGCTCCAGCAGCAACCAGTCCGCATCTACGTCATCGCACTGATATATCTTCTTCGAAGCCACAGCCCCCCCTCAGGTCAAACCACATCGAGAAACCAGCAGACCAAACACGCAGGAACCCTTCCTGCCCATTCGTCAGCTGCTATTCGGCAGTCTAGCAGTGTGCGGGTGGGCCGTCCAACTGAACATGGTAGCCTACAATCGCACGACCACAGCGCCTCAGGCGACCGGCTATTCCAACGCCCGTCACGGAATGTCCGAACCTCGCCTACGACCCGGCCGTTGGGAAAGGAGGTCTGTTCCGCACCTTGCGGTCTTTGAGCGCCCGGTCGCGCAACCGGATGAGCGAGCCCATGAGCTCCTTCCGCTCCTCCTCAGAGAGACCGGAGAATACCTGTCGCACCGACTCGCGCCGGAAGGTCTTGTCACAGATGTCCCGCCCTTCAGCCGTAAGCACGATAGACACCGCGTTCTTGCGCTCAGGGTCGGACTCCCGCTGCAGCAGGCCGTCCCTCTCCATCCGGGAGAGCAGGCCGGAGATCGAGTGGGGTTCCCTCACAAGCCACCGGGCAATCTCCGCCGGCCGGGTCTTGCCCCCCAACGTATGGATGACAAACATGACCCCTGCCTGGACAGGGGAGACACCATACTGCTCCAACTCCAGCGCGCGCGCCTTGTAGATTGCATTCCGTGTCTGCTCCAGCAGAAACCAGCCTACGTGGTCCTGGTCGTCGCACCGATATGTCTTCTTTGAAGCCACAGCCCGTCCTCCCGATACAGAGACGATTTGCGGAGCGACAGACTGAACACGCGGACAGACGTCCTTCCGGCGTATCCATCAATCGCTTGCGAGCATCTTAGCACGACACACCAGGCCCGTCTAGCTAGAAATGGTCGTGTGCGACGTTTCACAGTCGTGCCTCACGGGACACGCTGCTGCAGCATCCGGACAAGGTCACTGAACATAGCGAGAGCCTCAGGTGTGCCCTCCAGCTGCCCCTCCGGACTCACCCCGATGCGCCAGTGGCGCCGCAACCCTTCCCTGCACTCGGGCTTGTCGACTCCTGAGGTCCAGTTCCGGCAGGAGGAGGGCCGGACACCATATATGCTGCATAGCGCGGTCTTGCCGCCCCTGCTCCACTCAAGGAACACGCACGAGCCTTTCTCATGCCGGATGAGGTGACTCTGCGTCCCATGCCAGCGGGGGTCGCAATAGAGACCAACCCAGTCGTACAACTCCATCCCCATGTGCTCCGCAATCGCGCGCGCCTCCGGGGTGTCAATACGCACCTGGTAGACGCTGCAACACACGCCGCACTGGAAGCATGGGAGAGCGAAGGATTCTCTCGCCCCTGCGGATGTGCCCACCGTCCCGTGGCAGGAGGGGTCGTTCGAGTCACTGGCTCTACTCATCTGCTGTCGACCTGCTTCCTTGCCATCATCCCAAGAAGCGACATAGTATAGCGCCATCCGGCGGGAAACGACCCGCCGGGACGTGCTGTTCTTGACGTCCCCTCGCAGGCACGCAGGAGCGGCAGGTCAGGAGGACACAATGGCGTACTCATCAGGAGCAGTTGCGGCAGCAGCAATCGCCCGGGCCACGAAGGCCTCGGGGGATGTCATCAACATGGACCCTGACAGCTTCCTTGCCATTGTTTCGCGCTGTGAGAAGCCGCTCGTGGTCGTAGCATCCGGAGGCCTTCTCCACAAGTCGTTCCGCTACCTCGTTGGCTACAAGGGGCTGGCCTTCCACACGAAGTCGAAGATCGAACTCATGTTGCCGGGCAAGGTCGAGGTCGTCGCCGCGAAGAGCATCTCGATGCCATTCTGAATTCGCCCTTGACCGAGGCTCACCGGGGCCATAGAATGGCTGTTCCCTCCATGAACGAACTCATCGTCAAGCTTCGAAGCCTCTCAGAGGCGGCGGGACTCATCAAGAATGGGAGCCGCATCCACCTTGGCGGCATGGCCGTCCACAACCACCCCATGGCCTTCGTGTACGAGTTGCTGCGCCAGGGCACGAAGGACCTGACAGTCGTCAGCCACGTGAGCGCGAGCGATGTCGATGTTCTCATCGGCGCCGGCCGCGTAAGACGTCTCGAGTTCTCCTACATCGGCCTCGAGGAATTCGGTACAGCCCCGTGCTTCCGCCGCGCCGTCCAGAACGGCGAGATCGAGCTGGCGGAATACAGTGAGCCGGTCGCCTTCGAGCGCTTCGCTTGCAGCGCGCGCGGCATGCCTTTCTTCACGACTCGAGAGATGGTCGGCACAGACCTGCCGAAGGTCAACACGGACATCAAGGAGATCGTCGACCCCTTCGGCAGCGGAACGTACCACGCGGTCCCGGCAGCCGAGCCGGAGTGGGTCGTCATCCATGCGCCGATGGGAGACAAGTACGGAAACGTCCTGTTCTTCCCCCATCGACAGCTTCCGGAGGACCTCGACCTGATCGCCTCGCGGACGACCCGCAACCTCATCGTCACCGTGGAACAGATCGTGCCCCACGAGCGCGTCAAGCAGGTCCCGTATCTCAACCTCATCCCGCGATTCAGGACCACGGCCATCGTGGAAGCGCCCTACGGCGCCCACCCGTTTTCCTGTCTCCACGTGTACGACCAGGACAGAGAGCACCTGGCGCACTATGCGCAGGTCGGGCGGGACCCCGGGACCTTCGAGAGCTACCTCCAGACCTACGCGTACGGCGTTGCCTCACACGAGGAATACATCAACCTCATCGGGGCCGCGAGGCTCGCAGAGCTCCGCCAGGTGGGCGGCTACCTGTGATGCAGAGGAAGCCGAGTGTCTACGAGGTGATGGCCGCAGCCATCGCACGGGAGTTGCGCGACAACGAGCTGTGGTTCCTGGGCATGTCTACCGGCCCACAGACTATCCTCATGCTCACGCGGATTCCCATCGTCGCCATGTCTCTCGCACAGCATACTCACGCACCAAACTCGTGGATGCTCGTCGCGGGCTGGGTGATGAACCCGGACGTGAGCAAGGCGCCCACGAGCATGGAGAGCGAGTTCGGCACCGCTCTTGGGGAGTGGCCCTCGGAGGCGTTCAACAACAGCCATATCATGTCTTACGTCGCCGCACGGCACGAAATAGATGTGGGCTTCGGCTCAGCGGCCCAGGTGGACAAGCACGGGAACTGCAACACGGTCGCCATCGGCGACTACCACAAGCCGAAGGTACGGCTTGTAGGACCCATCAACCAGCCCGGGCACTTCTCTCTCTTTGGCCGCGAGATAGTCATCATTCCACACGAGAAGCGCAACTTCGTGGACAGGGTGGACTTCGTCTCAGGAGCAGGATTCCTGGATGGTCCCGGCAGCCGCGAGCGCCTCGGCTTGCGCGGAGGTGGGCCCTCCGTGATACTGACTGACAAGGCAGTATTCGGGTTCGATGAGGAGACCAGGCTCGCGAGGCTGAAGTCGGTGCATCCCGGCATCAGCGTGGACGAAGTGGTCGCAAACACAGGCTACACGCACGACTACGTCCCTGCCTCGGTTCCCGAGACCCCGTTGCCCACGAAAGAGGAACTCGGGCTCATACGCGAGGTCATCGACCCCCGGGGAATCATGCTCCCCCGCTGAGCACCACTGCGAGTGCAACGCTTCGAATCAGTGCGGCCTTGCGCCGCGTGGGCTCAGCCATGCTTCGTGGACTGGCTGCGGATTGTGCTCCGTCGCAAACGACCGTCAATCGTCTCCGCCGTCGTCCCCACCACCATCATCGTCGTCATGCCCGGAGTCGTCCCATGCATCATCGGCATAGCCCCGCGAGCCGGACCTGCGCGATGACCGCTTCTTCGGGCCGCCAAGGAGGAGTCCAAGAACGGCGGCCACTCCCACGTAGAGGATTCCTTCATCGAGTTTGAACGGGATGTCCATTGCTACGACCACGACCGCAGCGATGACGCCGAGAAGAATGGCAGTGAATATCCGTCGCATTGTGCAGCCTCCTTGCGAATTACGCCCGCATACACCTGCCCGAGAGCGCTACTGCTCCAGAGGCGGTCCCGGACACACATCACCACTCCTCGCCGGCACGGGTATCGCTCCAGCTTATCGTACACGAGAGTGTCTGAACAATGGAAGCCACGGGCCTTGCCTGAACGGTCAGAAGCGCCATTCGATGCGCTCGAGCAGGCCACATTCCGAGGCGACGGTTGCCACGGGCTCCCGCAGAGATGCACTGCAGGGGAAGACCCCGGGTCGCGTGAGCACTGACTCGACTGCAACCTCTTGAACCCGTCGCGCCATGGCCTCCAAGCCCGATGCTGTAGCAGCTCCCACAATAGGGGCCCCCGGCTCGGGGGGGCCGGGGGTCCACCTCCAAGGAGGAGTGTGAGGAGAGGTCCAGCCCACGGCCAGGCTCGGGGAAGCACAAGCAGGCACTACTGCGGCTCCTGCCGGTTGCTCCCGACCCGGCGGCCACCACTTGGGAACTGGTCTGGGGTCGGAACGCGCCCGGGACAACAACGCGTATCGCAGGCGTAGCTGGGATACTGACGGCTGCTCTTCATCCTCCAAATCACGATTGGGGCCAACGACCCCGCTCGTTCGTATTGTATTCCCCTCCCACCTTCGCCTCGGGCGGGGAGCCGCGAAGGCCTTCGTCCCTCGGCGAGAACGAAGAGCTGCCTGAAACTGCCCTCTATCGTAGCACTTCAACACCGCAACGCAATGCCTTTTCACGAACAACAATCATCATATGCGACGATTTTCCTGGCGCCTACAGCAAGGGGCTCCTTGACAGAACACCCGGAATCTGCTATTAATTTCGATTGTCCCGGGCGACCAAGCCAAGGCCCATCGGAGACCCGCTGGGCGGACGCTGTGAGGAGCTGTGGTTCTCAAGACTGCGGCAGAGGATGGGCTGAAGCCTGAGACGGTCTCCGCAGAGTCGAAGAGCGAGGCCACTCGGGACGTCCTTTTCGTGCAACACCCCACATATCTCAAGTACCTGTCGGCGCGCCATCCCGTACAGCATCAACAGCCATCCCCTACACCCTTGACATCCTCACCCCGGTGCTATAATCGAAATTGGGGGAGTGCGCCGGCTCCCGGAGAGCTGTCCGGTACTCATATCCGGGGAGATGCCGCTGTACTGGTCTTGCAGTGCAGGGCGACGGAGGTGAGATATGATTGCGAGGATACTGGCTCCCGTCGACGGTTGCGACCAGTCCGAGGCAGTGCTCCCCTACGTTGAGGAACTGAGCCACCGCCTCGGCGCGAACGTGACCCTGCTCCACGTTTTCCCGCCATCTCTTCATAGCCAGCAGGACATACACGCCCAGTACGTCACAGCATTGGCAGACGACCTGCGGGGACGACTCCGCCGCCGTGACGTTGACGTCCGGGGAGTCGTGCTGGAGGGAAAACCAAGCCGCGAGATTGTCGATTTCGCCGCGCAGGCTGACATAGGCCTTATCGCGGCAGCTCCACACAGCCAGACGAGCAGCGGCCACTGGACAGTCGGAAGAACCGCCGACAAGGTCATACGTGAGACAAGCAAGCCGGTCCTGCTCGCCCGGGAGGACGCCCGCTCTCACGCCAGGGCCAACGGCCTCATGACCCGCGTTCTCGTCCCGCTCGACGGTTCACGAGCCAGCAGGGATGTGTTGCCGTGCGTTGAGTCCATTCTCGATCCTATCTGGGACAGCGGTGTGGGCACGCTTTTCCTGACACACGTCATACCCTCTACACACTACGCGGCGGGTCCAGTCATCGCCAGGAGAGTCGACTACACCCGTTCCGAACTCAAGGAACTCCACGGGCAAGCCTCGCGCTACCTGGAAGAAGTCGCAGTGAAGCTCAGACGCGGCGGCCGACACATCGAGACGAGGGTCACCGTTGGAGACACCGCTACCATGATACTGGAGACGGCCGCTCTGCTCGACGTCAACCTCATCGCGATGACCACACACGGGTACACGGGGTTCAGCCGGCTCTTCCTCGGCAGCGTCGCCGACCGCGTGCTCCACAACGCGAAGGTGCCGCTTCTGCTTGTGAAGCCACAGAGATACTGACACGCTCAGCCGCCCTTCGACGCTCTTCTTGTCGAGGGACGAAAGGAGCCGGCGGTTGCGGCAGGTCTCCTGCACAGGTAGAATGCTCGCTCGGCGGAGTCCAGGCAGTCAGGCACAATTGCCTCCTGCTCAAGTCCGAATGTCTCAGTATCCGTGAAGCCCACGGCTTCAAGCGCCGAGATAACGTCGCCGGAGGCATGACAACGCTGCCGGAGTTCTACCTCCTCGACCTGAGCACCAGCCCGTTGCTCAATCGTTGCCCGGAACAGGCCCAGTCGCCTTCTCCTGTCATACAACGCCGTCGCCTTCATCGTGTGGTCGTCTCCCACTATCTCACTGGACTCATTCCAGTGTTTCAGGTACCCGAGCTCGGTGTTCAGATCGAAGAAGAAGAGTCCACCCGGCCGCAGGCAATCATGTACACAACGAAATGCCGACTGCAGCTCACCGAGAGTCAGGATATGATTCAGACTGTCAAACGTGGAGAGGACCACATCGAAGGTCGGGCGCATACCGAACCTCCGGGCGTCAGCTTCAACAAGTGGAACGCCGGGAGCATTCGTTCTCCCGTGACGAAGCATCTCCCGGGAGCCGTCAAGGCCGACAAGCGTGAAGCCCCGGCGCGAGAGCTCGCCTGCCAGCCGGCCTGTGCCGCAGCACAGGTCCAAGATGCGCGCGCCCCGCGCAATCTGCGGCAGGACCAGCAATCCAAATGCCCGCAGCCACAGGAAACTTGCCGTCCCCCAGTGGAGGTCATACACATCTGCGACTCCGTCGTATGATGACGGAGGCAGCTCAGCGTTCATGTGGCGTCACACAGAGCCATCGGCGGAAATGCGGCACGGTCACTGCTCTTGAACGGAGCATCTGCGAATAGCAAGCAATAGAGTATGCACCGCAAGGCAGAGCCGGGACAAGCAAGGCTGAAAAAGAGGTCGGGCCCCGGGGGAGGGCTGAATACCGGGGCCCGTATGGGTAAGAAGGAGAGAAGACAGCGAAGCCAAATTACGGAGGGAGGGCCAGGGACGATAAGGAGGTGAGTAAGTCGAACAGACGCCGCCACCGTCTCTCCCGCTTTTGCGAAGCGGATAGCTGCTAAGGTGCCATTTGTCGTTTGCGATACTTGCCTCTCAAGTCGCACTGCTCGGGTACTCTGTGAGAAAGCGTTTCGTATACGACAGTTAGAGTGTGCAGGAGTTCCGGCGCTTTGTCAAGACCCTGTTCGGTTTTCTTGCTTTATAGCTGGAACGTAGTCGTCAGGACCACCTTACGAGGCTCCCTGCTGTAATATCGCATACGACACTATTCCGCCCCCACGACCCAACCATGGGAGAACATCGCACAGGATATGTGCGTCGCGCACTCTGGTTTGGCAGCTTTGTGCCCTGCCCCATAACTTCGCACACCTGATAGAATGAGGTAGTCAGCATCAGCACGCTGCATCTCAGGAGGAAATCACATGACCGAAGATGCCGGCCAGGTCCGCGACTACAGGCTTGACCCTATCAACAACGACGATGACTACAATCTTATCGCGGTCATCAATCAGACAGGCCATGCCATCAGCCTGGCGCGTAGCAGGGAACTGAGCAGGTACTCCCTCAGCATGATGCGAGCCGCGGTGCTGCTTGTGCTGCAGATACGCGACAACAATGCAACGCCTACGGAGATCTCCCAGTGGCTTCTGCGGGAACCTCACACGATTTCGGCCCTTCTCGACCGCATGGAGAAGGACGGGCTCATCCGGCGGTTCAGGGACCTGCGCAAGAAGAATACGGTGCGCGTTGCAATGACCGAGAAGGGACGCGACGCGTATCAGGCCTCCCTCAAGCGGGTGACGTTTCACAACATCATGTCCGTACTGACTGATGAGGAACGCGAGCAACTCAGGGCCACAATGAGCAAGGTCTGGCTACGCACCCTCCAGGAGGTCAAGCACGAGGTCGCCTGGGCGAGCAGGGCTCCCTCACACGTCGCCGTTGAGCAGTCTCCTCGCGAGTGAGCATTTGATCAGGACTCTGCCGCTTCGGCTCTGTCGCAGGGGCCGCCGGCATCTCAAGAACGCCGTGCCGGCACGAGCGGCGCCGCAACAGGAGACAACCATGGACGTACGCGAACTCATACTGAAGAACCGCAGCTATCGCCGCTTCCATCAGGACACCCCCATAGACACATCCACTCTCCGTGAGCTTGTCGACCTGGCCAGGGTCTCGCAGTCTCCATGGAACCAACAGGCGGTGAAATTCCTCCTCTGCAATCGTCCGGAGAAGAACGCCGAGATATTTGAGCACCTCCACTGGGCAGCGCGCATGCCTGAATGGCCGGGGCCCTCGGAGGGCGAGCGGCCATCCGCCTACATAGTCATCCTGGGCGACAAGGAGATAGGCAAGGTGTTCAACTATGACCACGTGGTCGCCGGGACGTCGCTCCTGCTGGGCGCCACCGAGCGCGGGCTGGGAGGCTGCCTCATCGGGGCATTCAACAAGAAGAAACTGGCCGCCAGGCTGGACATCTCCGAGCGCTACGACCTCCTGCTCGTTGTTGCGCTGGGCAAGCCCAACGAGACAATCGTGCTCGACCCCGTCGGTCCCGATGGCGACACGCGCTACTGGAACGACGAGAAGGGCGTACATCACGTGCCGAAGCGCTCACTCGATGAGCTCATCCTCGGAGAGCTCTAGGCCACACATGACACGGGGGCGCGGCCTGAGGTCGCGCCCCCCAATTCTTGACAGCCCCTTACAGCCTGGAGTCAGACTATGCGGATATCATAGCCGACCAACTCTATGTCGCCGTCTGTCTCCTCCGTGTCAGTGAGTTGGAGCTTCACCTCCTCCTCCAGTCGTTCGAGCATCTCCTCCATGTCCATTCCTGTCGCCGCGCAACCATCCAGCGCAGGAACGCTTCCGGTCAGATGCCCATCGTCATCCCGGGCAACAGAGATGGAGAATCGTTGCGTCACGGTGGCCTCCGTTCCACGTCGTTCCACACCACATCCGCGGTGAGAATGCAATCTCTGGCGAAGGTATCGCCGCCGAATTGCGCTTGTCAAGGGATTTCGGGACTGAATCTCATGAAGTGCTTCGTCGCCTCGCCACAGACTGACCGTACCCGGCAGCCGGCCTGCACCCACGCCACTCCACCCGAAGCATCTCATAGTCAGCCGGCGGGCACGGTTATGACTACCGGTATACCGGGGAAGGCATGGTCGGCTCAGCCATCGCGTTCCGCAGTGAGATTGTCCACACCGCGTTCTTCGCTGTGCCACGCGACGAGTTATCCGCATCGCACGACCACCTGCGGAGCCATATCCACCGTCGAGGATTCAGACTCTGATGACACTCCTCCTGTTGGTTTGACAACACGCACGCCAGTGGCTACGCTGAAGTTAGAAGCCTGTAGTGCGGGGGTGTTCATGGAAGAGCTGACAAGAGAAGAGGCGGAGTCTCTGTGCTTGCAGGTGCGTGAGCAGAACCGGGCGACACTGTTCACGTCGGAGAGGATGCAGTGCTGGCACTGCCTCCGGTCTTCAGGCGGCGACCCCGGCAGAAGGTACATGGCCGCCAGGCCAGGTTACCTCGGGTGCTCCCTCATGAACAAGCTGCGGACGCGCATGGAGCGCGCCCGCCTTGTCTAGGAGCCTGTCGGAATAACCACACTGACGGTGAGGCTACACAGCGTAGGGCAGGGTTGGTGCGCCACTTCACGAAGGCCGAGAGTGCGCGAAGCGCGGAATGTAGCTACTGTCTTGGATGTCAAGATTGATTCATGGCGAGGGCATGGCCGTGGTTCGTGCTGTAGGGGCACGTTGCACGTGCCCGGTGGACGCGAGGCGGTCCGAATGTAGGGGCAGGCCTCTGCGCCTGCCCGTGGTGGGGGCGATGGATGCAGGTGGAGGTGTTGGCTCAACCAACCGTCGACGGTGTACAAACCCGTGGCGG
>JAUVZB010000003.1 GCA_030602785.1 Dehalococcoidia bacterium | reverse complement strand
GGCTATGGCAAATGCAACATGGTCATCGTGGGCGCGGCTATGCGCAAACTCGTTCACATCATCTTCGGAGTGCTCAAGAACGGAAGCCCATTCGACCCTGCCATAGCTATAGCAGCTTGACATGCAAGACGGTATCTACATTTGAACCACCCCTTGGCCCGACCCACGACGGGCGGACGCAGTGGTCTGGCCCCTACGGGGAACCGGCCTATCCCCCTTACCAACACTCCATTACCCAGTCTCCACGGGCGGACTGAATCGTAGACCACCTGCGCTGCAGCGAAAGCCAGGTTGACGACCGCTCTTCCTGTTGTTACGCTGCGACGACCATATGGAAGAACCGGGCTCATTGCTGCCGCTTCTGCTGACCGTCACAGCGATATCGCTCAGCGGGACGATTGCGCCGGGCCCGGTGATGGCTGTCACGGTTACGAAGGGAGCTGTGCGCAAGGAGGCAGGCGCCCTTATTGCACTCGGCCATGGCATCGTCGAGTTCCCGATGATTGCCCTCATCGCGCTCGGCTTTGCGACTGTCATGGCCGTCCCGGGTGTGAAGGCGGCCGTCGGGCTGGTCGGTGGGGCCGCCCTCATCTGGATGGGGGCAGCGACATTGAGGACGAAGCCCGAGGCGTTCGACGACAGGCGCGACGTATCGAGGGGATGTGTGCTTGCCGGTGTCACAGCCACGATTGCCAATCCCTACTGGTTCGTGTGGTGGGTGACGGTGGGAGCGGCCCTTGTGCTGAGCGCCGGCGCGTGGGGGCTGCTCGGTATTGCGGCGTTTGCGGTCACGCACTGGCTCTGTGACCTTGGCTGGCTCACTTTCCTTTCCTGGGGAGTGTTCACGTCGAAGCGCTTCTGGACCCCGGGGGTCTACCGTGGAATCCTCATCGCCTGCGCCGCGGTGCTTGCGGGCTTCGGCGTGTGGTTCATCATCTCGGGCATCAAGCTGCTCATCTAGCCGCCGGCTCCGTGGTTTCTTCCCTCTCTTCACATGTCTTTCACATTGTCTTGCTATCATGATGTTCGTGGTTTTCCGGGTGCGGTGGAACCTCCCGGTGAGAGCGATGTCATGCCTTCGGCGCGGTTGCGCCATCCGGGTGGTTGGAGGGGAATAGTGGATGCGGCGAATAGTGTACTGTGCGGCCGCGCGATGTGGCGCGGCTGAGTTCTGAAAGGAGCAGGGAATGAGACTGCTGTATCGAAGTGGCCTGCGGTACGCGTTGATTACCGTGCTGGCGCTCTTGCTTATCGTGGGCTGCGCACCGGCGCAACCTGCGGGCGATGTGGAGGCCGAGAGTGCGCCTGCCGGCGTCGATGAGGGCGTGTCAGGGTTCGCTCCGGCACACGGCGAGGAGCTTTCCAGTCTTGCCGAGGTTGTGGCGAAGGTGAAACCATCGGTTGTGGCCATCAGCACAGAGAGCACAACCTACGACGTCTTCAATCGCCCGAGCACGCAGGGTGGTGCGGGGTCAGGGTGGGTGATTCGCGAGGATGGGTACATCGTCACGAACAACCATGTGGTAGAGGGGGCGAAGATCGTGATGGTGACGCTGGATGACGGTCGCAACATCGAGGCCGACGCCGTGTACACCGATCCGTTGACCGACCTGGCCGTCGTCAAGATAGCAGAGTATGGTCTGCCGGCCGCCGCAATCGGCGACTCCTCGACACTGCAGATAGGCGACGCCCTCGTCGCTATCGGCAACTCGCTCGGCATGGGCATCAGCGCGACTAGCGGGATTGCGAGTGTGGTCGGCGTGTCGCTCGAGTCATCTCCGGGACAGACGCTGCTCGACCTGGTGCAGACGGATGCGGCTATCAACCCGGGCAACAGCGGAGGACCGCTGGTGGACAGCGCGGGCGAGGTCATCGGCATAAACAGCATCAAGATCGCCACGGTTGGTGTCGAGGGGATGGGTTACGCCATCAGCATCAACCAGGCGCTGCCTATCATCGTGGACCTTATCGAGCGCGGCAGAGTCGTCAGACCGTGGCTGGGAATCGGTCTCTACACGATGAACCCGTATGTCGCGGAGCAATACGAGCTCGCTGTCGACTGGGGCGTACTGGTGACCGGTGTAGTGGCGGACAGCCCCGCACACGAGGCGGGCCTCGAGCCCGGCGATATCATCATCAAGTTCGCCGGAGAGGAAATTGTTGACTCGCAGGCGCTTGCCAGGGCCATAGACGCCGCGCAGGTCGGTGATGAAGTCGAGATTATCTACTGGCGGGAGGAGACGAAAAAGCTCACATACGCGACGCTGGTCGCGAGCCCTCCGAGTCCCTAGGAGTGTGTCGGAGTAATCCCAAATAGGCCAGTTCCTGAAGCTAGATTCTTTCGGTCCTTTCCACATGTTGAAGCTAGACCGGACATTATTCCGACAGGCTCTTAGGAGCCTGTCGGAATAAGCACACTGACGGTGAGGCTACACAGCGTAGGGCAGGGTTGGTGCGCCACTTCACGAAGGCCGGGAGTGCGCGAAGCGCGGAATGTAGATACCGTCTTGGATGTCAAGATTGATTCATGGCGAGGGTGGCAAGGGCATGGCCGTGGTTCGTGCTGTAGGGGCACGTTGCACGTGCCCGGTAGACGCGAGGCGGTCCGAATGTAGGGGCAGGCCTCTGCGCCTGCCCGTGGTGGGGGAGATGGATGCAGGTGGAGGTGTTGGCACAACCAACCGTCGACGGTGCACAAACCCGTGGCGGGCGGACACGGAGGTCCGCCCCTACAATGGAACACCACCCAACCCCGACGGGCAGGCATGGGAGCCTGCCCCTACAGGGGATTACCACGGTACCACCCTTCCATCGGCGGGCGGACACGGAGGTCCGCCCCTACAATGGAACACCACCCAACCCCGACGGGCAGGCATGGGAGCCTGCCCCTACAGGGGATCACCACGGTACCACCCTTCCATCGGCGGGCGGACACAGAGGTCCGCCCCCGCCTCGTGTTGAAAGCTCGACGCCTGCTTCGCTACACGAACTGCAGGAACTTCTTCGGGTTGTCCACGATGATTGTCTGCACTTGCTCGCTTGTGAGCCCGCGGTCCCGCAGCAGCGGCACGATGTTCTCCAGTATGTGCGCGTAGCCCGGTCCGCCCCAGCGCATCAGGCGATGCTTGCTGCAGTGGTCATGCGAGATGAGAATCTGCCCGATGTAGCCGTCGTTTACCAGCGCGACTATCTCCGCCACCCGCCCCGCGTCGTTCGGCACCTCCACGGGGATCGGGTTCTGCTCCGAGAGCACGTGGCGAACCTGGTGCCAGCCCTCGAATGAGAACATGTCGTATTCGAGGTAGCAACCCGTCTTCGCCAGCTCCACCCGCATGCCGTGGTCGAAGACGGTGCGGTCGATGTGACTGATAGCAACGCGTGTGACGTCGGACCCGTGCTTCGCGAGGTATTCGACGATTTCCAGGGGCGAGTCGGGGCTGTGACCGGGGTGTATGTTGACCGGCGCGCCTGTGGCCTTCTGCGCCTCTGCCGTGGCCCTGAGCGCCATCAGGTAGCCCTCGGTCATTGGCTGGTCAGGCCCGAAGCGCTCGATGCCTATCTCTCCGATGAGGCCCGACCGTATGCCCGTGCCGTCGGCGCCCTCGGTGATGTCTCGCACGATGCTCTCGACCATCTTGTCCTGAGTCAGTCCGGCGGGCCACATCGGCTCGAGGTAGTAGCCCGAGCCCATGATGATGTTGAGCCCCGTCGCACGCGATATGCGCGCAAGCGCCTCCGGGTCGCGACCGAGTCCGTAGTTCGACATGTCGACCATGGAAACGCCACCGGAACGGCGATAGCGAGATATCTCCTCGATGGCTATCTCCTCGTCCAGCATGACCCAGTTGTCCCTGTTGTTGTACGGGTGGTAGCGCACCCAGCCGAGGTTTTCCAGTGTCACAGGCTGGTAGGCGCGGAACCGCTCGCTTGACCTTGTGGGCTCGCGAAACCACATGGAGAGGTCGAAGAGGCAATGCTCGTGTGGAAGCGTCACCCCGAGGTCCGCGGCTTCGATGGGGCCGAGTACGGTCTGCACCTTGCCGCGCATCTCACTGCTCGACATGTTTCCCTCCTTCCGTTTGTCTGTACGACTGTGCACGTGTGATACGCGCCTGTCCGGGCCCTATGGTAGCAGACGTCCGTTCTGTAAGGCGCAGGCGTCCCGCTGCTGCGCATGGGCACTGGTTTGCTGACTTCATTGCGCGGACATACAATGGCGCAACGAGCACGTCAGGAGGTTCTGACCGATGAGAAAGCTGGGAGTTGTGGGAGCCGGACCACTTGCGAGGGCAGTATGCTGGCGGCTTCTCGAATATGGCCATCCTGTGCTTGTCTGGGGGGTCGATGAGGACGGAGTGCAGGAGTGCGTTCGCAGTGGCGCCGCACGTGCGGGAACGCCGAAAGAGTTGGCGTCGAAGGTCGATGTTGTGATTGCGGCCGCGGATGATAGCGCACAGGCGGAGGAGTGGCATCTCGGCGACAACGGAGTCGTCGAGGGGTTGTCGCAAGGAAGCATCGTGGTCGACATGACGCCGATGTCGCCGTCGCTCGCAGGACGAATCGCGGGCGCATGCAAGGAGAGAGGCGCGTCCTTTCTCGATGCGCCGGTGAGCGGCGGCGCCCCCGCTGCGCGGACCGGCAACATGGTCATCATGGTCGGCGGCCCCGAAGAGGCTTTCGACAGCGTGCTTCCGATATTGGAGCCACTCGGCCGGGTAATCATTCGCATCGGTGAGACCGGAGCGGGAGCGACGGCCAAGTTGTGCAGCCAGGTGCTCTGCTTCGTCAACCTCTGTGGCGTCTGCGAGGCGTTCACGCTGGCCGCGAAGGCGGGAATCGACTTGAAGAAACTCCTCAGCATCCTATCCGCGGGTGCTGCCCAGTCATGGGAGCTGGATAACATGGGCCCCAAGATTCTCGCCCGTGACTTCGAGACGGGCTACCCAGTGAGCGCTTCCCAGAATGACCTCTCCCTTGTCCTGGCCGCTGCGCGTGAGTTGAAGGTCTTCATGCCCGCTTCGTCGCTCGTGCACCAGCTCTACCATGGTGTCGAGGCGGAGGGCATGTCGTCGAAGGGCTCGCAGTCCCTGGTGCAGGCGTTCGAGAAGATGGCAAATGTCGAGGTTCGTGGATAGCGGTGCGGGCTTGAGTTTGTTGCGTAATTGGCCTGGTAGGGGTGGGTTCGAGACCCGCTCGTACGGCAGGGGCGTGCTCTGTTGCGCAGACGCGCTACCCGGACGGGCTGCGCAGAGGCGCTACACGGACGGGCTGCGCGGTCACCCTGTCTGCAAGGGTCTGTTTGAATGACGATGGCTGCATGGGAGGGGCAGGGGTCGGCTTTCTCGAGGGCCCGGCAGGGCCAGTACGAGGGCTGTCTGCTCGGGCTGGCGCTCGGCGACGCGCTCGGCGCTCCCGTCGAGTTCCTGAATCTCGACGAGATACGTGAAGAATACGAAGCGGACGGCATCACGGGGCTTGAACCGTGGCGCGAGTTCCGTGCCGGCTCGTTCACCGATGACACACAGATGTCCCTCGCCACCGCGAGAGGTTGCGTGGACGCGTACCTTGCACTCAGACACGGTGACGTCTGGCGCCCGGCGCAGGCGGTCTACCGCCGCTACCTTGTCTGGCTCCGAACACAGGACAACCCGTACATGAACCGCGCGCCCGGCGCGACCTGTCTCTGGGCTTTGCGGAGCGGGCGCATGGGCACGTGGGATGTTCCCTTCAACAATCGTAAGGGATGTGGCGGCGTGATGCGCGTGGCGCCGGCGGGACTATCCTTTCCTCCGGGGCAGGCGTTTCAGTACGGGGTCGAGTTCGCGGCAATCACACACGGACATCCCTCCGGCTACCTGCCTGCCGGTGTTCTTGCCGAGACGATTGCGCTGTTGATGGAAGGGCGAGAACTGCAGGAGTGCGTGAGCGCTGCGTTGAAGACTCTGAGGCGCTGGCGGGGGCACGAGGAGACGCTCGCGAAGGCAGAGCAAGCCCGCAGGCTGGCCTCTGAAGGTGTCGAGGCACAGGAGGCGATTGCTCAGCTCGGGGAAGGATGGGTTGGAGAGGAAGCGCTCGCCATAGCGATCTACTGTTCGATTCGCTTTGAGCAGGACTGGGAGGCCGCTGTGCTGGCAGCCGTGAATCACTCCGGCGACAGCGACTCCACCGGGTCGATAACCGGGGCCATACTCGGAACGCTGCTTGGTGAAGAGGCCTTGCCTTCGCCATGGCTCTCGCAGCTTGAGAGCGCCTCGGGCATCAAGGCGATTGCCGACGATCTTTACCTCGTGGTGAGGGAGGGCGTTGAGCCCCTGTCTCAGGACGACGGAGCATAGCTCTGCCGGGTGTCTCTTATGTTTGGTGGTGGGCAGTACTGGACTTGAACCAGTGACCTCCTGTGTGTAAGACAGGCGCTCTAACCACTGAGCTAACCGCCCGCCGTGACGCCTGGTGCGCGGAGAGAAATCAAGTACGCCTGGTGGGATTCGAACCCACGACCTCAGCCTCCGCAGGGCTGCGCTCTATCCAGCTGAGCCACAGGCGCATGAGCAAACTGGTGCCGAAGGAGGGACTTGAACCCTCATGCCCGCAAGGGGCACTACGCCCTGAACGTAGCGCGTCTGCCATTCCGCCACTTCGGCGCTAAATGTCCTCTGTCCCGAACTCGCCCGAGCCAAGCGACACGAATATCAGTGCCAGCAGGCCCAGTATGTTCAGGGGCAGGAACGCACACAACGCACCAACCAGCGCCAATCCGAAGCTGGAGCGCTTCAGGGCAGCAACCCCGCCGATGATGGCCAGAATGCCCAACACCAGGATGACGATGCCCGCAATGAGGGCCGGCGTGGAGTCCAGTGGCAGCGGACAGATGCTGCCGAAGCGCGGGAGAAAGGGTATCTGTGGCTCCCACAGCGGAAGCGCAAAGGCTGATACCGCCGTGAGTAACCCGCCCGCGACGGTCTCGATCACTCCCACAATGATGCTGAGAATGCCACCGGCGCTCAGCAGTCCGCCCCTGTCACCATTCCCTGACATAGCTGCTCCTCACGCGTGTGCGTTGACGCGCATAACTATAGCGGCAGGAGCCTCAAAACGCAAGAAATGAGTACGGGGTGTTGCGACGGCAAGCTGTGTTGTGGGTGGATGTGGGGTGTGGTTCGTGATGTAGGGGCACGTTGCACGTGCCCGTGGGGTGGATGGACGAGAGGGGGGAAAGCCCTGTTTCCCAAGGGGCGGGCCTCTGCGCCCGCCCGTCGGGTGGGCGATGGTTGGCAGGGTGGAAGTGCTCGATTTCCCGTAGGGGCGGACCTCTGTGTCCGCCCCCCGGGTAGTGTGTCATTCAGGGTTGTGTTGGCGTTTGCGGCGCTGTGCGGCAACAGAGCGACGGGACAGGCAAGACGGTATCTACATCCGGAACCACCGCCCCGCATCCACCGGGCACGTGCAACGTGCCCCTACATTCGGAACCACCCCACTCCGCCACCACGGGCGGATCTGTAGGGGAGAGGCATGCCTCTCCCGTCGGGTTGTGTGCCGTTCACGGTTGTGTCGGCCTTTGCGGCGTTGTCCGACGACAGGGCGACGGGTCAGGCAAAACGGTATCTACATCGGAACCACCCCCTGGCACTGACCCCCGCGGGCGGACACTGAGGTCCGCCCCTACATTCGGACCGCCCCGCGTCCACCAGGCACGTGCAACTACATTCGAAACCACCAACCACCCCGATTGCCACGGGCGGACACGGAGGGCCGCGCCGTGAATTCCACATGGTGGGCTGCTGCCGAAACCTTCATCCGCCGCGAGGCGGTTCTATGCAGGCCGGTACCTGTAGGGGAGAGGCATGCCTCTCCCGCCGGGTAGTGTGTCATTCAGGGAGGTGTTGGCCTTTGCGGCGTTGTGTGATGAAGGGGCGATGGGCCAGGCATGCTAGGCCCCTACATCCGGACCCACCCCACGCCCACCCGGCACGTGCAACGTGCCACTACATTCGAAACCACCCCGCCTCGTGCGGGAGGGAGACAAGGAAGAGGGGTGGCTCTGGGCCACCCCTCTGAGGTTGCGTGGACTATGAAAGAGCTATTCCTTCTTGAATATCACCACAAGTCCGACAATGAGAGCGATGGCCACGGCAACAAGGGCGATGATGCCTCCTGTGCCGATGCCTGTGTCCTGCTCGGTAGGCACGTTCTGTGTCACGGTCCTTGGAGCGAGGACGCTGAACTGGCCTATCATGCCGTCAACGCCGACTTGGTAGGTGCCGGGGACGGCCCGGGAGATCCTGAAGGTGACCTGCTGGCAGGCGCCGGGCGAGACGCTGACGGTCTGGCTCTGCTCTGCATTGCCGTTGACCATAAGGGTAGCGGTCTTAGTGCCGCGCTCACCGCCCTGGTTGCAGACATTGGCGGAGATGACGACCTCCTGGTTTTGCAGGACATGTATCGGGTCGATGTTGAGGTAGCAGACGGACATCTTGGCATCCTCCGCCGTGTCCCCACTGTAGGCAGTCCGCACCGTGATGTAGGCTCTCATGGTGACGGAGTCGGAGAAGCCGCAGTCGTCGAGCACAGTCAGCGTGACGGTATAGATGCCTTCCTTGTCGTAAGTATGGGAAGGGTTCTGCTCGGTGCTGGTGCCGCCATCGCCGAAGTCCCACAACCGGGAGATGATGTCGCAGCCTTGTACGGGGGTGGAGAGGTCGGTGAACTCTACGGTGAGACCGGGCTCGCCGCTGCGGGGCACGCCTATGAGCTTGGCGTTCATACCCACCGGGTTGCCACCCGGACATGGTCCGTCAAGCCAGGGAGTGAAGTCAACGCCGTCGGTGACGGGATTGCCTGTCCCTCCCGGCCCCGGCCCATCCGCATATCCCCACCAGTTCTCCTCGCAGTCGAGGTCGGGCGGCACAGAAGTTCCGGGTTCCTCGCCTGTCCAGTACCACTCCCAGACGACGCCCCAATCGTTGCGTTCGATGTTGTTGCCGTTTGCGGTGAGCAGGCCGTAGTTCTCCACGACGATGCCCCCGTCGTTGTCGTGTATCTTGCAGCAGCCCGTGCAGGTCACCGTTGCGGAGTCCGCAACGTATATGCCTGCGCCGACGGTTTCATAGAAACCGGCTCCGGGCGCTACGGAACCACCGGTGTCGGAGCAGTCGAACACCTCCGTGCCGGAGACGCTGACAATGGCGTCAAAGTCGGCCCAGATACCGGTCGAAGGAATGGAGGCGCCGAGGCCCTCGATGCTGCCGCCGGTGATGGAGACAGTGTCGTTATCGACGTAGACGCCGACCTCGTTGTTATGGAGGTTCGGATTGGTGATAGCGACCGTGGTGCTGGAAATGTAGATGGCATAGCTGGGGTGGGAGTCAGAGGGGTTGTAGCAGTCGTGGACGTTCACGCCATCCAGCGTGATGCGACTGCTGTTGTAGCAGTATATGCCTGCGCCCCGGAAACTGCCGCCAGTACCGAGGACGGCGCCATCGAACTCAAGGTTCTGTACGAGGATGTTGTCTGACGCGTCAATGCCGCAGAGGGACTGGCCGCCCGGCCCGATGGCAAAGGGGGCGGTGTCGACCACCGCGCCGGCCTCGCCGAGGACCTGAAGGCCGGACCTGCCGGCGATGACGAACCCGGAGTAGGAGCCCGCCGCCACGTGGACGGTGCTCGCGGAGACGGCATCGATGCCCTCCTGAATATCGTCGAAGGCGTTGTAGCCCCAAGTATGGCCGCCATCGACGGTGGGGCCGGTGAAGTCATCATCAATCCATACCACGGTGGGAGGGAGGACTTCATACTCACCCATGACGAAAGTAGGCGCATCAAGTGGGTTACCGGAGGCGTCTGAATAGTCGAAGAAAGTGCTATCGTGACTGAACGAAGTCGGGGCGCATTCGGTGACCGGTGCGAAGGTGACTGTGAAGAACACGGAATCAACGATACCCGTCACCCCACCAAGTAAGGCCCAGATACCAGTTACCGTGCCTGCCGCATCATCGATTACCCAAGTCTCTACACCGATGGGGAGGGCACCCCGCTGAACAGCCACGGCTTTGACTTTGCTGGTGTCGTACTCGAGCTTGAAATCAATGGATCCGAGGCTGGCGATATTCTGAAGTCTGACTTGTACCGTCTGGGTGCCGTCCTGCAGTGTTACGTCTGTAACGGAGATCACCTCGTCAGCGGCGGATACCGCGGGAATCGCCATCGTGAGAACCAGCAGACTGGTCACCATAGTTGCTGAGAATGCCCGCGAGAGGGCGCGTACCCATTTCATGCTCATCACTCACTCCTTACCAACAGAAATGCAGCCAAACCTAGACAGCTAGGTTCTATGCTATAGGCATATTTGGAACAAGTCAACATCTTGCGGTGGAATTTGGGCGAAATTCTGCAGAAAATGGGCGACCCGACTCGGGCCACCCCTTATTCCGAATGGAAGCCGGCTGCCATTCCTTGCTGAAGATATGATGAGAACTGCGATGAGGACGATGCCGGATGCGAGGACAGGGAACTGACCGGTCATGCCGTCGATGGCTACCTGGTAGGTGCCGGGCACAGCACGGGAGCCCTTGAAGATGACCTGCTGGCAGGCGCAGGGAGAGACGGCGACAGACTGAGACTGCCTCTCCTTCTTGCCCATCAATCAAACCCGGCAGGGACTACTTAGTCGCCTCTTTGTCGCATAGACGCAGCTTGAGGCCGTCAATGGCCCCGTTGCATTTGCAGGCTATCCGGTCGCCCCTGTTCCGGCGCAGGGCAGGGATGAACTGCGGAGGTCTCCGCGCGCCCAGTACAGGGAACGCATCCCGAGGCCACGGACACAAGCAAGACATGGACGACACAGCCTTGAGCGCCGTGTGTCAATCGCCCCGGAGTAAGATTCCGGATGTTCCTGCATCCACCGATGGCTGGCCTATGTGCCGCAGGGAACGAGTGGGTCGAGGAGGTCGTGATGGAAAACCGGGTCATAGAGAGGCTTGTGCAGAATGCCCAGGCTTCCATCCGGATCCGCTCTGAACTGCATGATGTGCAACGCATCCGCCATAGTCACCCGGCTGTCAGCGTTTGTATCGGCGCACCTCATCTGGTCCGTGTTGAACTCGCGGAGTCCAGCCCGATACTGCATCACGAACGCCACGTCCGCCATGGTCACTCTGCCGTCAAGATTCACGTCCCCCACCATCCAGACGCCGTTGCCTATTGTGTGGGCGCAGTCCTGTGCGGAGTCATCGCTCCACATGGAATCGAGTGCGTCATCGTCTGCTATGGACCATGCCCTGTAGTAGTACTTGCTGCCCGGGTCAAGTTCCGTGTCGGTGCACGATGTGCCTGTGCCGTCGTGGACGGCGTAGCCGTCCTCAGGCCCGGAAGGGGGTGTCTCCTTCTTGCCGCGCACGACGGTCGTGTCGGCCCCGGCGCCGTGGCTCCACGAGAGTTCCACAGCGTCCTGGCCCGTCGCGGATGCGGAGAACTGTTCGGGAGGCAACGGCTTGGTGAGGAAGACTTCCTCCTCGCCGCTGGACGTGCCGCCGAAATTGCGTGCCTGTGCTCGAAAGCAGTAGCGCGTGCCCGGCAGGAGCGTGTCGATATCGGCCTGGAACGACTGACCCTCCGTGAGCCCGCTCTGCCAGGCTGTCGAGAAGGCATACGGAACACCGCTCTCAGTAGCGTACTCAAATCTGCAGTCGCACTCCTCGCCTCCGTCGTCCACAAGCGTGCCGTTGAGCTGTGCGGTGGTCGCCTCGACGCTGCCAGCAGGGCTTGTGGTCACGACCGGGGGCGGTGGTGGGCTGAATACCACATCCAGCGTCTGCCAGTAGAACGACGAGGCCCAACCGCAGCTCGCGTTGTAGTCCATGTCCATGTTGATGCGGAAGAGGCCGTTCGGCCTGCCGCTTGCGGTGCCCCAGCTGTTCAGCATGACCCAGTAGCGATTCTCCGGGTCCTCGTCGTTGTAGCCGACGCAGAGAACTGCGTGGCCTACGTAGCGGGAGGTCCCGCTGCAGACGGCATCGAGGTTGATGACGGTGTCCTCACTCTGGAACTGCCAGAAGCTCTCAAACGCGGACCACGCTGTCCGCGTCGGCACGAAGAAGGCGAACCAGATGGCGCGCCCCTGGTCGAGGGCGGACCTGATGTTGGCGGCCGCCGTCTCGTCGTCAGGCACGCCCTCGGACGAATGCGTCGGCACCGTAAGGTCATCTATCGAGAGGACCTCGTAGTGCGGCTCGGTGGCTATGCTGCTGCAGGGCACGGAGCAACTGGCACTCGCGTCCTGCCATTGCGCGTTGGCGTTCGACCAGGGGACGCACATGCCTGTTGCCTCGTAGAAAGGCACGAAATCGTATGCCAGCCATCCTCCGTCGCAGCAGGGATTACCTGTGATAGGAGTCTGGCATGAATTGATGTATTGGATTGAAAGGCGTTCAAAGATGTCCTCCTGGACATCCATTGCAATCTCCATACAGCCGGTGTCCGCCCAGGCCCAGCAGTTGCCACACCAGCCCTGGCTGCGTTCGGAGGGCACATAGTCCAAGTGTGGTAGAAGGTCCACGGAAGTTCCCTCCCCCGGGGCAGCGGCTGCGCGGTGAGTAGTCTCCATGCGCGGGGCGGACTCATATGCCCGCATCCATTCCTGGAAGGTTTCTTCATCGGGCTGCATGAACGGGAAGCTCTGCGAACCGTGGTCGGCGCCGATGACGGGAGGAGGGATGGAAAGGGGCAATGCAAGCAGAAGAATTGCGAGAAGCGAGGTGACACGCCACAGGCGCTGTGTGTTATTCACGATGATGCTCCCACTGGCAGGGAGTACCGGCATCGGGCGGTGTACCCCATGCCGATGTGAGGAGAGTAGACGAAGGATACTGCAACCGTCAAGAAGACTCGAGCAGGGACGCTTGAGTTCAGAATCAAAGCGCGCGCCGATTGGGACAACACCACGTGCGAAGGCCGGACAAACGCCCCTCAGTGTATGTCGAACGGAGGCGCGGCATGCTTGACTGCTCGGTGGCGGCGCGTTGGACCCGGTTCGCTATCCCCCGTTCTGTAGAAGGGGATCGCGCACATCCGCATCATAAGCCCAATCCCAGAGTGGCTTGCTCAGAATACCCAAGCTTCCATCCGGATCGGCTCTGAACTGCATGATGTGCAAGGCATCTGCCATGGTGACGCTAGCGTCATCATTGGTGTTCGCCACCGCCAAATTGCTTTCACTCAGAACCGAGAGACCTGCTCTGTGCTGCATGATTGCCAGCACGTCCGCCATCGTCACCCGTCCATCCAAGTTCACGTCACCCTCGAATGGGACAAGGGGGCCTTCCCAGTCAGGTGGTGTGAGAGGTGAAGGAGGAGGTGGAGGGAACTCCGAATATGGCGGCTCGTCGGCAATTGCCAACGACACGAACAGAAGGAGGATAGCTGTGGCCACAACCATCATGGCACCAGCTACGCGCACGGGCGCTCTTCGCAGTCGTGGTCGGTTCACCATGCGAAACCTCCCTGAGTGCCACCTATTGCTGCTGCGGGCCCATACACCTCACGCATTCCGGGCCCCGCAGTCCACTGGCAGGATACAATCTTGGTGCATTCTTGGTGTTCCTGTCAATAGACAAATGGTCCACATGACCCATTTCGCTCAGGGTTCGACTGGCGGGCCTATCGTTCCTTCATGGAAGCGCGGGTTATGCAGTGGCTTGCAAAGAGTGCCTGTAGTGCCATCCGGGTCCGCTCTGAACTGCAAGATGTGCAATGCATCTGCCATAGTCACCTGGCCGTCAGCGGTTGTATCGGCACATCTCAGTTGGTCCTTGTCGAGCGTTCGTAGCGCTGTCCCCTGTACTGCAGGACGGATAGTACGTTCGTCATGGTCACCCTTCCGTGGAAATTGACATCACCCACCACCAATCCTGGGATCACAGTGACACGCACCATGACGGGAAGTGAAACAGGCTAGGAGCGTGTCCGAGCAATCCCAAGTAGGCCAGCTCCTGAAGCTACATTCGTTCGGTCTCTTCCACATGTTGAAGCTAGACCGGACATTGTTCCGACAGGCTCCTAGGCCAGAGCACGATTGCTGCATGGCAATGAGACTGACTGCAGGCTGCACGGTGCAATCCACGAGAGTGCGGCACCAGCGACGAACAGACGCAGTCCTATGACTCGATGACGGCACATTCTCTTCACTCGACTCAGCCTGTATTGCTCGTCTTGCCTTCTTGCTAGAGAGTCAGGGGATCGATCATGCCATGATGGAAGACCGGGTCGTAGAGAGGCTTGTGGAGAATGCCCAGGCTTCCATCCGGGTCCGCTCTGAACTGCATGATGTGCAATGCGTCCGCCATTGTCACCCGGCCGTCAGCGTTGGTGTCCGCACACCTCAGTTGGTCTTCGTTGAGCGTTATTAGCGCTGCCCTGTACTGCAGGATGAATAGTACGTCCACCATAGTCACCCTTCCGTCGAGGCCGACATCACCCACGATGAGGTACGGCTCCTCGCCCTCATGCAGCGCGACGGTCTCGCTCTCGACGGTGATGGCGTTGATGCTGTAGAAGGGCCACGTGAGTTCGGTATTCTCCACGACATCGTCGACGGCGTCACCGATGGCGGTGAGTATGTCCCCTTCGACCTCTCCTACGTAGTCACGCAGGCCGGGGCATTCGTTGCCAAGTGCGAAGGACTGCATCTCGATGTACGGCACGTAGTCGCTGCAGCCGACCTCCGCCTCGGCGGAGAACGTGACGGTCTTCGAGTTAACGGCGAACTCCGTGCCGGTGACGGTGGCGGTCAGACCGTCGAACGTCACGGTGGCGCTCAATGACGTAGTGACGTCGAAGGCGGCGAACCCGGCGTCGATCTGCAGCTCGTCGCCCGGGGTCACGGGTATCTCAACGTCCACCCACCACTCCGGCGATTCAGCGCCAAGGTAGTCGGTGGCTTTGGTCTCCAGGGCCCCGGCCATGCCGTCAATCTTGGCTTCCAGTTCGCCCCGCTCCAGGTATGTCTCGCTCTCGTCCGACCACGTCAGTTTGAGCTTGTCGGTGCCCCCCTGGTCTACCACGCAGATTCCGGTGAGGTAGGCATCGGGCGGCGAAACGGACAGCCCGCTCGCCTCGATGATCTGGTTGACGACGTCGACGATCGCGTTGAGGTCATCCTCCGAAAGCGTGGGCTCGAACGAGCCGATCTGTACGCTACCGCTATCGATGCCCGTCACCTCCAGCATCCCGTCGGGCCCCTCGCAACCGACGCTTGCATTGCACGCGATCTTTGGTCTAGGCGAAATATCGAAAAGCTCCAGCTCGGCCAGAATCGCTACCTTCGTCGTTCCAGGGGCAGTGTCAAACGTGAACTTGATGGGGCTGAGGCCGATGCTGACGCCAAGAACGTTCAGGCTTAGCCCGTTCACGAGCATGTAATTGTCGGTGCTGTTAGGAGACACCGTGGCGTCTGTTATCTCAACCGTGGCGCCGGAGATCTTGTCGACGAGCCAGTCTTGAATCTGCGCCGCGCTGTAGTCTTCCTGGTCCGCGGCGCTCACACTTGCCACCGATAGCGAGAGCAGGAGCACAGGAACGGCGATGATTGCGCTGAGTAGCCTCAGGGTAGCGCTGTGTGTTCTTCCGGACATGGCCGATTCACCTCCCCCTCTATGCCTCCACCCCGGAGGCGGTCCTTCCTGGTCTACACGACGGTTGTGCCTGCCATATCGGCACGCCGGGTGCCTATGCTTAGTCTAGGCGCACAACAGTGCTTTGTCAATACCGTGGTGCTCTTACAGCACCTTTGCTAGAACCAGCACAACGAGGGAGAGGAACGCCACAGCCGCCAGCCCGAGCAGCACCGCGTACACCGGGTGCAGTCCCTCGCTGGAAGGATCGTCCGTCCCTGATGCTGTGGCTCCGGCGATGGGTATCTGTGCCGGGGTGGAATTGCCCAGGACGGAGAAGCTGTGACTGAGTTCCCCGACAGAGACCTCGTACTCACCCGGTTGAGAACGCGCAACCGTGAATCGCAACGTCCGGCCGGCGCCGGGATGCAGCACGACGTCTTGAGAGTGCTCCGTCTCGCCGTTGATCTCAAGTGCAAGATGGTAAGTCCCCTCGCTCCCGCCGGTGTTGTTCACAGACACGGTGACATCCACTCTGCCGAGGGGCTGGACCTCCCGGGGCTTCACCGTCAACTCACTGACCACGAACCTGGCGGGCTCGCGGTCGTCAATCGTCGCAAGGAGTGCAAACGTGCTGAAATGGCGGGTGTCGGCGGTCACAGTCATTCGCTGGGTATCCGCAACGCTGCTCAGCATGTCCCATTCTTCGTCATCGCCGTCGTACCAGGCGACCGAAAGGTCATCGGCATCGCAGCCATCCGGCAGGTCTGCGGCGGCATAGGCGATGCCTATCTGCAGCGGCGGGCTGAACCGCGCGCCCCCGGGTCGCAGCTTGAAGGCAGAGAGCACGACGCCCTCGCCGTAGGGCTCAGGTGTCGGGTCTTTGACAATCGAGATATACGTGAGCGGAGAGCCCGAGTCGTCGAGGCAGCGCGTGCCTGCAGCGACGTACAGCGATACCTGACCCTCGATCAGCTCCGCATACACGTCCTCAGCAAGAATGCCAGCTCCGTCGATACCGGGCTCGATATCATGGCCGAGAATCGAGATGCTCAGCGTTCCCTGCAGGGGCGCCGGAGGAGGAGGTGCGACATCCGGGTCGACGCATGCAATGGGCCCGGCGCCGACGGAGCGGGAGGACCCGGGTATGAATCCCGTGATATTCCAGCCATCAATGCTCACGTCCGTGAGCTCCGCCACGATGTCATATGTGCCCGGAGACGTGCCATCCGGAAACGAGACTTCCACTGTCTCCTCGATGGAGTACTGATCGCCCTGCCAGTCCGGCACGTCGGTCACAGTCAGTTCGTAGCCATCGAACAGAGTGATTTCCTCTCCTGATGCCTGGCTGCGAGCGAGAACTGAGGCGACTATCGTGGCCTCGTCCGCGCCGAACGGCATGTCCTTGATGCAGCGCACCTCAGCGCCCACGCTGATTGAGAACGGCTCTCCTGGCTCGACCTCATCGTGGCTGAACGCGATGTGGTAGTCGAACTGGTAGTACTCGTAGGGGTCGAGACTGAGAGCTGCAGTCTGCTTCGGTGAGGAACCGAACGTGCCGCACAGCAAGGCCGCAAGCAGAAGGCCGCCGGCGAGTCGTTGATGCCACTTGGTCGTCATTCAGTCAACAATCCCTGTCCGGAGGAAGCGGGAAAGACTGCCCCTCCGGACGATCACAAGCGACAGAGGCACAAGAATGATAGTACCGGCAATCTCCGGCAGGTAGGCCTCCGGGCGCGTGAACAGCGCTAAGAAAATGGTCCTAAGCCATTGGTCATGGGTGTCTCCTCGGAGGATGAGGCCCATGGCGGGCCAGAAGAGGGTTTCGGGACTCCTCCACATCCCGTCAAGCACCAGGTGCATGGCGGAGCCATATGAGAGGACGAGCAGACCACTGGTCCGCCGGAGCCGGTAGCGCCATGCTCCCATGACGGCGAGCAGCAGGCAGAAGAGGAGCGTGTGGCAGAAGAGCCTCCCGGTGCCGAACAAGTCGGGGAAGAACAGGAGACCGACAGGTTTGTCGATGATGTCCGGCAGGAGCGACCCGACGAGAAGAACGCGCAGGTCCACCCGGTGTGAGAGCGACACGAGCGCATCGCCAGGTCGCCGCGGCATGAACGCCGCCCTGATGGACGCAGGAGATGTCCGGGGTGCGCGCAGGGCTTCCGCCGCAACAGCGACTCCGAGTGTTATGCCTGCATGTCCCAGTGGTAGCATGAGCGCACTTTGACTGTGGCGAACCTGACTCGCAGCAGGCTCACACAGAGGGTCCTCTCCCGGTCCGGGTTGCCGTGCAGCGGTAGCTATACTAGCATTACATGGCCCGCGCTTGCGCGGGGCATGAGCAGAGTAACAAGTGTCAGAAACATATGATGTCGCCGTGATAGGCGGCGGCCCCTCCGGGAGCTACTCGGCTTTCTTGCTCGCATCGGTGGGCACCGGCGTGGTTGTCATTGAGAGAAAGGATGGGGCTGTCAGCGCACCATGCTGCACGGGCGTCGTTGGCAGTGGCTACGCCGACCTCGTGGGAGTGGAACCTGAGTGTGTCGTGGCAGATGCCAGTTCGGCAGTCTTCATCTCTCCTTCGGGGAGGAGGCTGCGGGTGGAATCGCCCGTTTCTCAGGCACTGGTGCTGGACAGAGCGCTCCTTGAGCGCCGGCTGCTGGAAAGGGCTGCCGGAGTGGGCGCACACGTTCGCACCGGTACCGTTGTCCTTCGTATCGACCGTCGCGACAGCGGGTTCGAGCTCCTGCTGGCAGGGCCGGCTTCCCGCGAAGTCGTGCATGCACGTGCACTTGTGGTTGCGGGAGGTGTGGGGCCGGGACTGACCCGCCAGATAGGTCTCGGCGGGACGCAGCGCTACCTGGTGGGTGCGCATGCAGAAATCGAGATGGATGACGTGAGCGAGACGGAGATATATCTCCTTCAGGACGTGGCGCGCGGCCTGTTTGCCTGGCTGGTCCCGGTCGGCGGTCATCTCGTGCGGGTCGGTGTTCTGGGCCCCCGAGCCGCGAAGGCGCAGGCGGGCCGCTTCCTTGAGCGGCCGGAGGTCCGGCGGAGGCTCAGAAAGCGCGAGATACGCATCACGCAGAGGCCCGTCCCGGTGTCGCCCCTTCGCCGCACATACGCGGACGGACTCATCGTTATCGGGGATGCAGCCGGCCAGGTGAAGCCGACGACCGGCGGCGGACTGTATTTCGGAGCCATCGCGGCGCGGGCCGGCGCGGATGTCGTCGGGCAGGCGCTTGCGGCGGGAGACCTCTCGTCGAAGGCGCTGTCGGGATACGAGAGGCGCTGGAAGAGCGACTTCGGGTCTGAGTTGCGCCGCGGGTCACGGGTCCGGCGCATCTACGGACATCTCAGCCCGCACCAGGTTGATACGGTCATCGACTGGGCGGCGCGCCGTCACATAGCCGACGAGCTGTTGGAGTCGCCGTCGTTCTCGTTCGACCGGCACAGCCGGACGCTCATGGCCGGCCTGCTTCGAGGGCTGCTGGGTCCGCTGGCGCGGCCACGCCTGCCCCGTGTGGGAGGCAGTGAGTGAACACCGCTGCCCGGACGCCACGGCACGTGGCCGTCATCATGGATGGCAATGGCCGCTGGGCTCGCAAGCGCGGTCTCCCGAGGGTCGTGGGGCACCAGCAGGGTGTGGACAGGGTACATCCTGTTGCGCAGGCGTTCGCCCACAGAGGCGTCGAGTACCTGACGCTCTACGCCTTCTCAACGGAGAACTGGAGACGGCCCCGGTCGGAGGTGTCCGCGCTCCTCCGTCTGTTGTCCACGGTGATAGAGGCCGAGGCGCGGGCCTGTCTGCGTGACAACATGCGCCTGCGACTTGTCGGCAGGGTCGACCAACTGAGCCCTGAACTGCAGGCAAAGGTGAAGGCTGCCATCGAGATGAACTCGGAGAATACGGGGCTGACGCTCTGCCTTGCTTTTGACTACGGCTCGCGTGAGGAGCTAGTCCGTGCGGCGCGAGAACTCGCGCTGAGGGGCCTATCTCCTGATGCCGTTGATGAGGAGCAGATTGCCCGCAGCCTGTACACTGCAGGGATGCCGGATGTGGACCTGCTCGTCCGCTGTGGCGGTGAGTTGCGGCTGAGCAACTTCCTTATGTGGCAGGCCGCGTACGCGGAGCTGTGTTTCACTGACGTGCTCTGGCCCGACTTCTGCGATACCGATGTCGACAACGCCCTCGAGGAGTACTCGCGACGGAGTCGGCGCTTCGGCGCCCTGCCGAAAGGAGACACCTCCTGATGAGTGATGTCCTGCGGGTGCTGCTCGCGTCGGCCATCCCCATCAGCGAGCTTCGAGTCGGGATACCGCTGGGAGTCGCGCTCGGACTCGACCCTGCCCCGACGTTCCTTCTGGCGGTGGTCACGAACATCCTCGTGTTCTTCCCCGTGCGGCTCATCCTCGTCGCGTTCTACAGGACGGTGCTGACGCGCCTGCCGCTTTTCGACAGGTACCTGGAGCGGGTGCGGTCCCGCGGACGCCCGATAGTGGAGAAATACGGACTGCTCGGGCTGGTGCTGTTTGTGGCTGTGCCGTTGCCGGTGACAGGCGCCTACACGGGCACGATACTCAGCTGGCTTCTGAACATGGAATGGAGAAGGTCCTTCCTCGGGGTCGCCATCGGCGTGGTGATTGCAGGCGTGATAGTGACCTGTATCACGTTGGGAATCATCGCCGGTGTGAGTCTGGCAGGGTCCTAGATGGCCGGGTTGTGGTGGGCCTTGGAGAGCGGGCCACACTCCGGGAGGCGATTCATCCGGTCTTCAAGAGCAGGAGTGGTGGTTGTAGGAGGTGTGGAGAGGGATGGTGGGCAGTACTGGACTTGAACCAGTGACCTCTTGCGTGTGAAGCAAGCGCTCTAACCACTGAGCTAACCGCCCCGGCGGAAACAGGCATTATTGTAGCGTCACGACGGTTGCGACACAACCTCCTGTGTGGTGTACTGTTGGTTGTCTGCGATTCTATCCGTCCCTGACTGTTCAGCGAATATGTCCGCATGGAGAAGAGGCTGCCCACGAGGCCGTGAGATGGATGGACTGTCAGCAGGATGGAATTGCCCCGTTTCCCGTAGGGGCGGACCTCTGTGTCCGCCCGCAGAGCAGCGTGCCATTCACGGCTGTGTTGGCCTTAGCGGCGTTGTGTGACGACAGGGCGACGGGGCAGGCATGCCCCTGCCCCCTACATTGGAACCGTCTCCGCGCCCACGGGCACGTTGCACGTGCCCGTGAGGGGGGTGTGGCGTGGATGGCAGGGTGGAATGCCCTGTTTCCCGTAGGGGCGGACCTCTGTGTCCGCCCGTGGGGGAGGATGAAGTGTGTTGTGATTCGGTGTAGGGACGCTTCGAGAAGCGCCCGGTGAATTGTGGAACACGTTGTTGCAGTAGGAAGACTCGATACAATACAGTACCGCGTTGTGGTCTACTGAAGCAGGGCCGATTTCGAGAGACCCTGTGAAGGGCAGGTAAAGAATGACCAATCGTGAAGCCGGATGGCCGGAGTTGGGGAAGCGGCCCCGACATGTTGCATTCGTAATGGACGGTAACGGCCGCTGGGCTGCCCGGTGCGGCCTGCCAAGACTCGATGGGCACCGCGAGGGGATTGCGAATGTCGAGAGAATCGCCGCCGCATTGATGGCGCGCGGCGTGGAGTATATGACCATCTACATGTTCTCCACGGAGAACTGGAAGCGTCCGCAGGAGGAGGTCGAAGGGATATTCGACTTGCTGGTGGGATGGCTGCGGGACAGGGTTCCCGGTCTTCAATCGGCAGGCGTCAGTATCCGGCACTACGGACAGCCTGACCGGCTGCCGGCTGAGCTGGCGAGGGCTCTCCAGCATGCCGGCTCGACATCCGACGGGGAACGTCTCGTACTCGGGCTGGCAATCAACTACGGCGGAAGAGCCGAGATAGTGGAAGCCATCAGGGACGTTCTCTCGGCCTCGGAGGCGGACCGTGGGATTGACGAGCAGGCAATCGCCGGCTCTCTGTACACTGCTGGAGTGCAGGACCCCGACCTGATTGTGCGGCCCGGAGGGGAGTTGCGCCTGAGTAACTTCATGCTGTGGCAGGCGGCATATGCTGAGCTATACTTCAGTCCTGTGCTCTGGCCGGACTTCGACGAGGTTGAACTCGACAGGGCACTGAGCGCCTACGAAGAGCGCTCCAGGCGATTCGGAGGACTGTGAGTCGAATAGCGTGGCCTGTGGTCACCGGGAGGAAGGGAGCAGGGTTGTCAGAATCTTCACTGAGCAAGGAAGGTAGATCATCATGGGAGACATAATGGAACAAGCCGGCGCTGTCGTGCAATGCAGGCAGTGTCCCTGGTACAAGAACTGCGTGATGCCCATGCAGATAGGCACGAATGAGATCAGCCAGTTCAGAACGATGATGCAGGGTGGGATGCTGGGCGGTCAGGAGAATCCTGAGATTGAGAAGGTGCTCGAGAGTGTGGCGGCAATGGGACAGAACATGATGGTGCAGTGCTGTCCCGTGTTTGCCGAGCGTCTCAAGTCAGACCCCCGGCTGGCGGAGCGCATCAAGCTCGCAATGCAGTCATGGGGGCAGGAAGAAGAAGAGAAGAAGGAAGAAAGCCAGTCGTGAGCGAACCGCTGGCGCGAGTCGAGAGGCCGCCGGCTGAGAGCTTCAAAGACCGCAGGAAGCTGCTCGTTGTGTTCCTCGTCTACTCGCACGAGAGTGCGCCGGCCGAATACAAGGAGAGGTGCGAGCGCTACTGGCTACAGGTGGCGGAACAGATCGGGAACCTCGAGTCGAAGATCGGGGCTGTGAGGCACGTGTATCACGAGTCGGTGCACAAGACCGGCGAGGAAGGTCTCTCCTTCATCGAGAATCTGAACCCGTTCAGCCACCATCTGACCGACACCCGCTGCGCTGCCGATGCGGCACTCGAGGCGCTGGAGGAGCAGGACCTTGCGGCCGAGGTGGGTGACTGGGAGAGGTTCATGATGCTCGGCTTCTTGAGCAAGAAAGTGGCGGAGCTGGTGAGTGATCTCTACTCCCAGGCACAGAAGAAGCGAAACGAGCACGCCGTGGGCGTGATTGACTCCACTCTCGGCCCTGACGAGGTGGGGTTGCTGTTCGTGAGGGAGGGCCATGGACTGCAGTTTCCGCAGGACATGGAGGTATTCAGCGTGGTGCCACCGGCACTGGATGAGCTTCACCGCTGGTTGCGGGACGAGGCGCGCAAACCCGCCGGTGGGGGTGATGAAACGGAAGGCAGCGTGGAAGAAGACCCGTCTGCCCCGGAGGTAGCGTGATGAATGTGAGGAAACCTGCCGTCGCCGGGACTTTCTATGCCTCGACGCGGGACGGCCTCATAGAGCAGATAGAGTGGAGCTACCGGCACAAGCTCGGCCCGGGGGATATCCCTGAGGTGAACGAATCGGGCCCGAGGGAGATAGTGGCCCTTGTTGCCCCCCACGCAGGCTACATGGCGTCCGGACCGGTTGCGGCTCATGCCTACAGCTCGCTTGCGAGGGACGGACGCGTTGACACGGCCGTCATCGTAGGGCCGAATCACACAGGCTACGGGACGGCGGTCTCGGTGTGGCCGTCGGGGACCTGGAGCACACCGCTCGGGAACGCGCGTGTGAATGAGGACCTGGCGACGAGTCTGCTCGGCGGGATTGTCCGTGCGGAGGAGTCCGCCCACATCTACGAGCACAGTATTGAGTTGCAGATACCCTGGCTGCAGCATCTGTACGGAGACGCCGTGCAGATTGTGCCGGTCGCGATGCTCGCGCAGGACGCGGACACGGCGAGAGAGGTTGGTGAGGCGCTGTCGAAGGTGGTGGGAAACGTCGTCCTCATAGCGAGCACCGACCTGACGCACTACGAGCCGCCGGAGTCCGCTGCCCAGAAGGATACCGGAGTCATGGCGACTCTGGAGAGTTTCGATAGCGACGAGATGTACCGATGGCTTCGTGCGGAGTCATGCACCATGTGTGGCTACGGGCCGGTGGCTGCCGTCATGTATGCGGCCCGAAAACTCGGGGCTACGCGGGCTGAGCTGCTCAAGTATGCAACCAGTGGGGACACAACCGGAGACTACTCGCGTGTTGTGGGCTATGCCTCTGTGGCGTTTCGCCGCTAGAGTACCCGCGGCAGGCAGAATCCACGCTCCAGGCACTCGCTGGCAGATTTTCCCGGCTGTACGTGGGGCTGGTAGACCTGCAAGCCCTCCAACCTCTCGTGACACAGAGGGAGTTGGCTCTCAAGATAGGCGTCAGCAGCGGCTACATCTGCCACATCGAAACCGGCCGATCGCTCCCCGGCATGCGCGTTTCCCGATCTCTCGCCGACGCCCTGGGCATCCCCCGGGTGCAGATGCTCCGCGCCCTGGGCCATCTCCCGGAGGCTCTCGACCCACCCTCCGACGACGTCCCGCTCCCGCCCGAGCTGCGAGCCTTCTTCACAGACGACTGGCCACGCCTGTCCGACGACGACCGCGCCCTCCTCACCGACTTCCTCCGCCTCCTCCACTCCCGCCTGAACTCCCGGCCAGCTGGCGGTGACTAGGATGCCAGCTAAGCACAGTAAGCGCTTTCTGGCCACTAGTCTTCAAGGCCTACTGGCACTTGACCCCCAACCTTCAGTAGCCGTCCAAGACCATGTAGTCCGATTGGCTGCTATCAGGTTGCCTCCGACAGCGCGGCAGGATGACACGTTTGTCAGTGGCTTTGTCTGGTCTACCGCTCGCTTGGTGGGAGCGAGGTTCTATAATGGTACTAGGTCCTGGAGGAGCCAGAGGCTGGTTCAACTGCGTCACCTCACAGAGGCATTGGAGCAACGTTCATGTCAACTCCGTTGTGGATAACATATGCATGGATAGATAATGCCGAGGGAGACTTTGACTATCTCGTTCAGCAATTGGTAGCTGCCGGTATTCCTGCACTGTACGACAGAATTGCTCTTGTGCCAGGCCGGAAGTTGTGGGAACAGCTCGCCGAGAAGATATCCAGCGAAGCTCTTGCAGGTTGGGCTTACCTCATCACGCCTCATAGCCTGTCAAGCCAGGCCTGCAAGGAAGAACTGGCCTATGCTCTGGATAGAGCCCTGGAAGCCAAGGGAGAGGAATTTCCTCTCATTGGACTGCTTCACCAAGTGTCAATCAGAGATGTGCCATTGCCACTCAAGGTGCGATTGTGCGTCAACTTGGCAAACCCGGACTGGATTGAGGAAGTCCGCTCTGCCATAGAAAGTCGGCCTCCGCGACGGACCATACACCTGCAATCTCCGATTGTGACGAGGGTGCATCGACCATACCTTGGAGATGACAGTGCCACTGCAATCGAATTCAGGCCCCGCTTCGGTGAGATTACCTATTGGAGGATAGCCTATCCCGTTGCTGGCCCACAGCCATCTCGGTGGGGATGTGGTCCGGCGAACGGTGGGGGCATCTCACTGCCACCTTCCACTTGGAATCGGAAAGTACCTTTGTCGAGTGCCTCTTCACGTGCTTGTTGGTCTAACCACAAATAGTAGGGGACTGTAATATTCTTCTCTAGCACCTGAGGCGGTCTGGGTGTAGGCTCTGTCTCTGTAGACATTGCTCTCGGAGTAGGGGCAGTATCGGTTGCTCTATTCTGAATGCCAAAAGTGTAACCGACAATCCCTGCTATACCAAAGCCAAGGATGACTATCATCGCTATGGCAAGTCGGTTAGTCATCTTATCGCCCACCTATATACTAGGAAACCCATCACCCCAAATCCTGCAACGGTAAACAACACATCCATGAATGGGAGACCTATTAGCTTAGTGATGAATGCGCCAAAGACTTGGACAGCTAGCCCGCAGGCAATCGCTGCTATACCAAGAAGGAATCTCAGTCCGATGGTTTTCCGCTTCGTTATCACCCCTGTTGATTAGGTTACAAGATACAGGTATAGAAGGATAACAAGCGCCTAAACAGTACTCCAGGCCTTAGTTCCGGGCACACCATACTCATCTCTCGCCGCAACTCCACGCGCCACGCCGGCAACCAGCAAATCGCAGGAATCGCAAGGACTGTTGTGCCGCATTTCCCGGACCAGGCCCCGTAGGACAAGAAGGGGCCCGGCAGTCGCCGGACCGACGCAAGCCGTAACTTGTGCTGGGGCCTGAGCTACAGGAAGTGCCGGATGCATTGTACTGCCAAGGGACACTAGAGCGACTTGGGGGACCCACCGGTCTGCCAAGGCTTCAGAGGGCCCTCGCCAACTGGCTCTCTGGAAGGTAGCTGCCCATCAACTCGAGCCTGTTGCGAACCTTGCCGTCTTCGATAGCAATAAGCCCGAGTCCCTTCAAGTAGTTGAGGTCTCTGGTCAGGGTCTTTGGTGTCATGTTGCGGTACGGGCGCGAAAGCGGATGACCTCCGTCCCGAATATCACTCACCGGCACTACGGACTCCGCAAGACCCATGACCAACTCGAGCATACGTTGGCCTGACTTGCTGCCCAGCTTGTCATGGAGCCATTCCCTGGCGAGGTCTCGGAAGGCGTAGAAACTGACCGCCTCCAAGACCATCTGGTGGACGTGGGCGAGTTCGCTCTTCAGACCTCGCAGGGCGAACAGGACAAAAGGCGTCAAGTCGCCATTCGTCTCGAAACGGACGGCGTCCAGGTGTCGGACATATCCGGCTCTATCCTGGTAGTAGTAGTTAGCCAGGGAATAGAACCCACGTGCGTTCACGCCGGCCTTGTAGAGCAGGAAGCTCTCGACAGCCCTTGACGTTCGCCCATTGCCGTCACCGAATGGATGGATGCTGACCAAGTAGAAATGAGCCACAAGAGCTTGGACGATTGGGGGCCACCCGGCAGGTGGCCCCTGGTTGAACCATTCGACAAACTCCTTCATGAGTCTTCTCACGTCCTCAGCTTCACGCGGCGGAACGTAGTCGCCGGCGTTCACAGAGAATGTGCGGTACCGTCCAGGTGTGTTGTGAAGATAATCAATTCCCTTTGTGAGGATCTCGTGGAACTTGCAAATGACGGTTTCGCTGAGGGGGTAGCCAGGATTGGCTGATAGTAGTCTTGCCACGTAGTGCATGAGAGTGTTTGCGTTCTGGACTTCTTTCTCCTCACGTTCTCTCGTTGGAGATAGCGACCGTGCCCTGCGCTCAGTGGCGAGTATTTGTCCCACTTCCTCCTCGGTCAAGTCGACACCCTCGATGCCCGTCGTTCCTCTCACCGCGCGCAGTATGTTCAGACGGTCGATGCGTTGTTGCCTTCCTGGAGTTAGAGGAATGGCGCGAATCACAGCAGCCATTGCCGTGCACTCTGCAACAAGGGCGATGACCTCGCGACAGTCAACTCCAACATGCATATCGAAACTGACCGACCATTGTGGTGACATTCCGCTGCCTCCGAAACAAAGACTAGGACATTGTCTAGGAATTGTAGCAGAGTGAGCCGTAGCTGGACAAGGGGGGACATTCCAGCGGACATTGTCCCAACACATGTCCATGGTCGGTGAGCGCTAGAGTTCCGAAGTTCCGGGGACACCATAATTGTCTCTCTCCCCGACGCCAGGCGCCGGGCCCAGCATCCAGCAGATGATGAGCATTTCAGGGGTTCTTGTGCCGCATTCCCCGGACCAGACTACCCACCGCGCCAACCGCCGCCACCCGCCGGCCTCAATCCACCTCACCCCTTGGCACCCACGATGTGCGTGGATAGAGTCAGTTCGCCATGCGGAACTCAGAAGGTCGAGAGACCCTCAATCGTTCGTGGAAGGAGGGGGCTGGCAGACCTATAAGCCGGGTTCTGTACCCTCTGAGAGGGTGGTGGCCATCCATCTAGCCCTGATGTTGCCACCAAGGTCAAGCAACCAACCCGGGGGCCTCAGCCGAGCACTGCAGACCAGTTGCCTGTGACACGAGGTCACGGGGTTATGGCCCTGCCCCTCTATTTGGTCTTGCTCCGGGTGGGGTTTGCCCGTCCAGCCGGTCTCCCGGCTGCCGGTGAGCTCTTACCTCGCCATTTCACCCTTGCTTGCCGAGGCAAGCGGTATGTTTCTGTGGCACTTTCCGTAGGGTTACCCCTCCTGGGTGTTACCCAGCACCCTGCTCGGTGGAGCCCGGACTTTCCTCCCCGCGTTCTCGACGCGGAGCAGCCACCCAGTCTACCAGCCCCGGACAAAGTGTAAGGCTGTTCTGGAATGGAGGTCAACCCGGGCGTGCTACTCGACGTAGAGGATACGTCCACAGCTCCCGCATCCAACCATCTCACCGGCCCGCGCCTTCTGCCATTGACCGGTCGGGATTGTCAGATTGCAGCCCGTGCAGCGTCCAAGTTCCACTTTGACGACGGCCGCGCCCTTTGCCCGTGAGAGCTGGTCGTAGAGGCCCGTAGCATCGGGCCCGATCTCGCTGCGGAGCAGGTTGCGCGACTGCGTGAGCCGTTCTATCTCCAATTCGGCGTTGTCCTTCTGAAGCCTCAGACTCTCCCGCTCGTGCTCCCACGCGGCCGTGAGTTCCTCTACCTGCTTCCGCAGAGAGCCAACGCCGGCCTCGGACGACTCGGCGACTCCCATCGCGTCAAGAAGAACCTCCTCCCTAACCTTGAGGTGTCTCTTGAGCCCCTGCACGTCTTGCTCCAGGTTCATCAGCTCTTTGGGGTTCTGGACACTCCCGCCGTACAGCTTGCCGTTGACAGCCAGTATCTTGGCGGTGAGGTCGTCAACTTCCCAGTCGAGCTGCCGTTGCTGCTTGCGGGCCTGCTCCAGGCCGTCTTGCTGTGTGGCAAGTTCTGCGGCGGCCAGCGAGAGTTCTTCGTTATGCTCCAGCCGCGCAACAGCATCCTTGAGGAAGCGAAGCTTTTCCCGGAGGTGCGAGTCTGTCTCCTGAAGCTGGTAGAGACGCGATGCAACGCTCATGGGTGCGGCAATTGTAGGAGGGCCATTTCAGGTTGTCAAAGGCAGGGAAAAGCAGCGGTCCGGGAGCAATGCCGCTATCCGGCGCGCGTCTCACAGGAAAGGACGAGGACCTGTGGGTCCAGCGGGAGGTTCGTGGGGCTTACCGAGAGCTTCGCCCTTGACTCCGCTTGCTGCACGCCCATGGCCGTGAGGAACGTTTCGATCGGCTCCAGTTCGCTTCGTGCATCGCCTGTGCGGTAGTGCATGGGGAGTATGTAGCGCGCCTGGACCGAACGGGCCAGCGACCGTGCTTCGGACACGCTGAGTGTCGTCACGCCGCCTGCCGGCACGAACAGCACGTCAACCTTGCCGACGTCTCTGAGTGTGTGACCGGCCAACGGGTGTCCAAGGTCGCCGAGGTGGCAGAGCGTGAGCCCTTCCATCTCTATGACATAGACAGTATTGTTGCCGCGCTCCGTGCCGTTCTCGTCGTCGTGAAATGTGCCGATACCCGTGATGAACGCGCCGCCTATCTCATACTCACCCGCTCCCTGGAAGAGGTGCGGTGCGCCGGGAATATCGGCAGTGAAGGAGTGGCCGTGGTGGGCGTGGCTCACCAGTACGGCTTGAGGAGTGCCCCATCTGGACACGCATCCGTACTCGGGCGGGCACGGGTCAATGACCAGAGTGACGCCTTTCCCTTTGAGGGTGAAGCAGGAGTGTCCGGACCAGGTAATTTCCATGACTGAGGCAGACGAATCATACCCACTCCGGGGGCTGCTTGTCCACCGGTGGCACGGGGCGGAACCGTGCAGAGAGAGATTGACAGTTGACGGCCGTGTCGTTAACCTTGCCGTTGGAGTAGGTTAACGATGCGATATTCGGTTCTGGCGGCTCTGAGGAGGCATGGTGGCGATGTCTCGGGGGGAACCATTGGCAGGCAACTCGGCATCTCCCGTGTGGCTGTCTGGAAGCAGGTCCAGGAGCTCAGGAAGCAGGGGTATGAGATAGCCGCATCTGCGAAAGGATACAGGCTCGAGTCGGCACCCGATGCCCTGCTTCCGGGAGAGTTCCCTGGTTGGGAATCGCGTGTCCACCATGTCGACACGATTGACTCCACCATGCGATTGGCCCGCGCGCTGGCGCGCAGAGGCGCCGAGAACGGCACGCTGATTATTGCGGAACGGCAGACGGCTGGAAGAGGCAGGCTTGACCGGTCGTGGGCCTCTCCTGTCGGTGGAGTCTACATGACGCTGGTGACACGCCCCGCGGTCGCGCCCGCACTGGCGCCGCGCATCAGTCTCACGGCGTCCGTCGCCGTGGCGGCGGCCATCGAGTCGCTATACGGGCTTCCAGCGCAGGTGAAATGGCCGAACGATGTGCTTATCTCGGGCCGAAAAGTCTGTGGCATCCTGGCAGAGATGGAAGCTGAGTGCGATGCTGTTCACTATGTGAATGTCGGCATCGGCTTGAACGCCAACGCGCTGGTGGGTGGGGTTCAGACCGGCGCCGTTTCCCTCGCTGAGCTTCTCGGGGCACCCGTGGACAGGAAGAAGCTCGTGAGAGTTATTGTAGAGGGGATTCTTGCTCGACTCTCCCTGCTCGGTGACGCAGCCACGCTGGACGAGTGGCGTCGGTGCGCGGTCACGCCAGGGCGTGAGGTCTCGATTGCCGGTGGGCGCGAACCCGTGGTGGGCATGGCACTGGACATCGACAACACGGGGGCCCTCCTGGTTCGTCAAGCTGACGGGAGTGTGGTGGAAATAGTGGCAGGTGACTGCACGCATAGAGATTCCTGAATGACCTTACTACTGCTCGCCTGCCTTGCCTTTCTCCTGCTCGTTGGCCTGTCCGCGAGGCGCCCGGCCGAATCCCGTGACGCGTTCTTCGTGGCCGGTCGGCGTGGGTCCGTTCGTGGCATCGCAGGCTCACTGCTTGCCACCGTAGTTGGTGGCTCGGCGACCATCGGAGTAGCCGGGCTTGTGTACGAGCGAGGCCTCACGGGTGTCTGGTGGAGCCTCGCAGGCTCCATAGGTCTGACTGTCCTGGCGCTTGCACTTGTCCCGAGAATCAGGGCGTTCGATGCCTACACGCTGCCGGGCCTTCTGGAACGCCTCTACGGCAGAGGCGTGTCCGTCGTAGCGGCGCTGCTCATCGTTGTGGCCTGGACTGGAGTCATGAGCGGCCAGATAGTCGCCGCCGCCCGCGTGCTCGCGGCTATCGGTGCGGGCTCGCCCGCTCTGTGGATGATCCTTTTCACAGGAGTGCTTGTCGTCTACGCTGTCGTGGGCGGCCAGCGTGCCATCATCCGCACAGATCAGGCCCAGGCGGTGATGATTGTCATGGGCCTTTCGCTTGGAGTTGCAGCCCTTCTCACCGGAGCCGGAGGTATCGACGTTCTCGCTGAAGGATTGCCTCCAGGCAGCCTCTCCTTCCCGGTGAGCTCGGCCTTTGGATGGGCTGACCTGGGAACCATGCTGGTACTGGTAGGCTCCGTTTACCTCGTCGGGCCGGACATCTACACCAGGATATTCTCCTCGAAAGACGCTGCTACTGCGCGGAGGGCCGCGCTATGGGCGGCGGCGCTGAGTGTGCCGGTCGCGTGTCTCGTTGCGTTCATGGGGTTGGCTGCCAGAGCGCTTGCCCCTGGCATCGTAGCCGAGGAGGCCTTGCCGTGGCTCGTGGCTCACGCGCTGCCCTCCGGGGTGGCTGCGGTTCTCCTGGTCGGTCTGATTGCGGCACTCATGTCGTCCGCGGACAGCATCCTGCTCGGGCAGGGGATTGTCCTTGCTGACGACGTACTTGCGCGCATGCGGCCGGTCGACGACAGGCGCGCAGTCCTGCTGGCGCGTGTATGCACGGCCGCGCTAGGCCTGTTGGCGCTGTTCCTTGCGCTGTCCTTCAGGGGGGTCATTGCGTCGCTGATGTTCGCGTACTCAGTGTTTGCGGGTGGCATCGTCGGGCCGGTTCTGCTTGGCCTGCTCGGGGGACGGCTCCGTCCTCGTGGCTCCGTCGCTCTTGTGGGTATGTGTGTCGGGGGAGTGGCAGGGCTCTGCGGTTCGCTTCCTGGCCTCGATTTTGCGTTCAAGGCGCAGATGCCGCTCATCGGCCTTGGTCTCAGCATCGTGATTCCGCTGCTGCTCACGGTCCTCAGGGGAGGAGTGAACGGCGGCACAGCCCCATGATACAATGTGGCCCACCAGCCCGCGCCTGCCGGGAGGGCGTGCAACTGGCACGATGTCATGGATTTCGATGACTTCCGATCCGAAGACCCTCCAGCCCTCCTTCTAGTGGTGTCCGGCTCCTCCGGCGCAGGGAAGGACGCCATCATTGACCGCATGAAGGAACTGCACTATCCGTTCTCGTACGTCGTTACGGCAACTACCAGGGCACAGCGAGCCAACGAGATTGACGGTGTGCACTATCATTTCGTCACTGTCGAGAGCTTCCAGCAGATGATTGAGGGAGGCGAACTGCTGGAGTGGGCCAGTGTCTATGACAACTTCTACGGCGTGCCGCGCCGGTCCGTGAGTGAGGCGATGAAGAAGGGGAGCGACGTCGTGGTCAAGGTGGACGTCCAGGGGGCCGCCACGATTCGCCGGGCCGTCCCGGGCGCCGTGCTTGTCTTCATCAGGCCTCCCTCGTTACGGGAGCTCGATCATAGACTGCGGAATCGTCGTAGTGAGACGGCGAAGGAACTCGCCGTGCGCCTCGGCAAGGCAGCCGGGGAATACGATCAATTGCCGCTGTTCGACTACGTTCTGACCAGCCAGCAGGGCGGCATCGATGAGGCCGTGCGACAGATCCAGGCGATTGTCGCTGCGGAGAAGTGCAGGGTCAATCCCCGGCGAGTCGAACTCTGAATTGCGCAGGGTTCCGGCTCCGAATCCTGTCGTTGTGGCCCGGGCGGGCTGAGTAACTCCCTACTTGAGAGCGTGTATCAGATCCTCGATCTCGATGGCTGCCATGGTGAGAGTCTGTAGCGTGCCCCGTGCGCCGAGCGCGAACGCTATCCGCGAGATGTCCTCGTTGCTGGGTGCCTCCAGCACGTTGATGAAATCGTAGGAGCCGAGCAGTGCGTACTGCGCCAGAACCCGGGCGCCCATTGCCTCGACCTCCTTGTTCACTTCGCGGAGCCTCTCGGGGTTGCCCTTCAGTGTCTTTCTTCCCTCGTCAGTGAGGGTCGTGAGCATCACGTATTTGGCCATTCTTCACCTCCACACCAACACTGTGTTGCAGTAGCCCGCCCGAGCCTTCATCGAGGAGTGGTTATGCCTCTGAACAGGTGCCGTAAGTGGGAATGCGTCAATCGTAGTGGCGCCCCCTGAATTCCTCCAGCAGAGATGCCTCTCTGCCTCGCATCCGTACTGCGTCGCCAGGTTCTTCGTGGTCGTATTCGAGCAGGTGCAGAAGGCCGTGAATGACGAGGAGTGTCAGCTCCCGCTTTACGCTGTGCCCTGCCTCCAGCGCCTGTTCGACCGCCTGAGGGTAGGATATTACGATGTCGCCCAGGTAGCGCACGCCGTTCTGGGGCAGCACGAACTCCTGTGTGGCGCCAGCCGGCGGCTGCGTGTAGAAAGCTATGACGTCCGTGGGCGCGTCAACATTGCGGTAGGTGCGGTTCAACTCGTGTACGCTTGCCTCGTCCGTGACAATCACGCTGACCTCGTAGGGCAGGCTTACACCCTCCGCTGCAAGCGTGTGGCGTGCAACGGCCTCGAACCAGGAGCCTTCCGGCTCGCTTCCATCCCGGCTGTCAATTTGAACGTAGATATCCTCTTCCATATGAAGACGCGCTCCTTCTGGCATCATAGCAGTCCGCCGACATCGTTTCCAGAGACTGTCCTGCGCTACAATAGCTCCGATGTCTGTTACTCCCATCAGGCGGCAGTACCTGCGCCTCAAGCAGAAATACCCGGAAGCCGTTGTCTTCTTTCGCCTCGGCGATTTCTATGAGACATTCGACGAGGATGCACGCATAGCCTCCCGTGAGCTGGATATCGTTCTCACCGCACGGGAGATGGGCAAGGGGAACAGAGTCCCGATGGCGGGAATCCCCTATCATGCGCTTGACAACTACCTTGGACGGCTCATCAGCCGTGGATACAAGGTGGCCGTCTGTGAACAACTCACTCCGGCCGGAAACGGCTTGGTTGAGCGCGATGTTGTTCGTGTCGTCACTCCGGGCACGGTCGTCGAGCCGTCCCTGCTGCAGGCCAAGTCAAACAACTTCCTTGTGAGCGTGTGTGTCGAGCGTGATCGAGCGGGCCTCGCGTATGCAGACATCAGTACGGGCGAGTGTGCCGTGACAGAGCTACCGGTAGCCGAACTCGACTGTGAACTCGGGCGACTCAAACCTGCGGAGCTTCTCGCGCCCCAGAGCTGGGAATGGGTGAACGCGGCCGCCTGGCCGGTGACAAGACTGGATGACTACTGGTACGAGCACGATGTCTCTCTCAGGCTGCTGATCGAGCATCTCAAGGTTACGACACTGGAAGGCTTCGGGTGCTCGCGGTTGCCCCGTGCGATACAGGCGGCCGGGGCGCTGGTTCACTATCTCGGTGAGACGCAGAAGGAATCGCTCCCGCAGATGACCGCGCTCTCCACGTACTCGACGGGGTCCTTCATGACTCTGGACGGGCAGACGATACGCAACCTGGAGTTGTTTGAAGGTGGTCGCTGGGGAACGGCAGATCTCTCTCTCCTGTCAATACTGGACGAGACGAAGACGCCGATGGGTGGCCGACTGCTGCGCGTCAGGCTCGGGCACCCACTCTTGGACCTCGCTGCCTTGAATGAACGCCAGGAGCTCGTGGAATGGTTCTTCGAGAATGCGCTCGTCAGGCAGGAGACGCGCCAGGCGTTGACGCGCATTGCGGACCTCGAGCGACTGGAAAGCCGCGTTGTGTCCGGGAAAACGACCCCGAGGGAATTGGCGGCGCTGCGTGCTGGTCTGGGAGCCATTCCCGGGCTCCGTGACGCCATCGGCCCCGGGCCCACGGAGTTGCTCTCAGGGCTTCGGCCGATTCCCGATGTCGTGATTCTCCTCGCGAAGGCACTGGCCGAGGAACCTGGCACGCTGGAGCGCGGGGATGTCATTCGTGAGGGCTTCTCGGAGGAGCTCGATGCCGTGCGCGGGAAGTCGAAGGACGCCCGGAGGTATCTCGCTGAGCTCGAACAGCGTGAGCGCGAGCGGACCGGCATCAAGTCGCTGAAAGTCGGCTACAACCGTGTGTTCGGATACTACATCGAAGTGTCCCGCTCCAATCTTCATGCCGTGCCGGCGGATTATGTGAGAAAGCAGACCATTGCCGAGGCCGAACGCTTCTTCACCCAGGAGTTGAAGGAGTATGAGTCCCTTATCCTGACGGCAGGCGAGCGGATTGCCGAGCTCGAGGAATCGGTCTTCCGCCACGTATGCGGCCAGGTGGCCGAGTACGCTGAGGCTATCCTCTCGATTGCGCGCACGGTGGCGGTCACCGACGTATCGTGCAGCCTCGCCGAGGTAGCTGCCCGGCGGGGGTACGTGCGGCCGGTGCTTGAGGACGGTACGGAGATCGAGATTCGCGAGGGTCGTCATGCGATCGTCGAGGCGCGTTTGGAGAGTGGCGCCTTCGTGCCCAACGATACGTTTCTATCGAACGTAGACAGCCAGATAATCATCCTGACCGGGCCGAACATGTCGGGAAAGTCCACGTATCTGCGTCAGGTGGCGCTCGTGGTTCTGCTGGCGCAGATAGGCAGCTTCGTTCCGGCCGAAGCGGCTAGGATAGGCCTGATTGACCGGATATTCACGAGGGTTGGAGCGCAGGAAGACCTTGCCTCGGGGCAATCGACGTTCATGGTCGAGATGATTGAGACCGCCAATATCCTGCACCACGCCGGTCCCAGGTCACTCGTCGTGCTCGACGAGATCGGTCGTGGAACCAGCACGTACGATGGCATCTCGATCGCGTGGGCGGTCGCGGAGTTCATCCACAATCACCCGTCTCTGGGCGCGAAGACGGTGTTTGCTACGCACTACCACGAGCTTGTGAAGCTGTCCGAGCAATTGCCGCGCGTCAGGAACTTCAACGTTGTGGTTGTTGAGGAAGGTGGGACGGTCCGGCTTCTGCACCGGATTGCGCCCGGAGGCGCGGACAGGAGCTACGGCATACATGTCGCGAGGCTGGCAGGATTGCCGGGGGCGGTCATTTCCAGGGCGCAGGATGTTCTGGACACACTCGAGGTGTCTGCACGAGGGCAGACAAGCGTGACCGGGACGGCGAAGACCGAGTCGCGGCAGCAATTGAGCCTCTTTGGAGTTGATTCGGTGCTGGCCGGTGACCTGGCGGAGCTGGACGTTGACTCCTTGACCCCGCTGGAGGCCATCGCTTCGTTGTATGAGTTGCGTGGCCGAGCGCGGAGAATCATTCACTCGGACTGACTCTCGTGCCGTAGATTGACAGAGGTTGAATGTCAATGATATAGTGATTGTTTGCGGCATGATAGTACTTAGCTATCCCCAATCCCTTCTTTGACTCCCCCCTTTGCTGCGCGGTTGAGAGTAACTGTTTCGTAAGACTACGTGCGTTGTAGGAGTGTGCTATGTCTGTGTCTTCTGTTCCTTTGACCCCTGTCGTGCGTTCGTTCGCCAAGCACCCGGAGGTCATTGAGGTTCCCGATCTTGTCATGGTCCAGATTGATTCCTTCCGCTGGTTTCAAGAGGAGGGGCTCAGGAGGCTCTTCGAAGAAGTCTCTCCCATCAAGGATTACACACGCAACAGACTTGAACTTCACTTCGTGGACTTCGAGTTCGATGATCCGAAGCACTCCGTGGAGGAGTGCCTCGCGAGGGGGTTGACGTACTCAGCTCCACTGCGCGTCCAGGTGCGACTTCTCATCAAGGAGACGGGCGAGATCAAGGAAGAGAAGCTCTTCTTCGGCGACTTTCCCCTGATGACCGATGCCGGTACGTTCATAATCTCGGGTGCCGAGCGTGTGGTTGTGAGCCAGCTGACTCGTTTTCCAGGGGTCTACTTCACGCTCGCGCGTGACCCTGTTAGTGGACGGCATCTGGGCTTCGCCAAGCTGGTCGCGGAGCGCGGTGCGTGGCTCGACTTTGATACGTCGGGACGGAATGTTATCTCGGTGCGAGTGAGTGGCAAGCGCAAGCTTACCGCGAGTACGCTGCTGCGAGCCGTTGGGCACAGCACTGACGAGGAGCTGCTTGCTCTGGTAGCAGACGTCGACACAACGCCAGAGCGTCAGTACATGACGGCGACCATAGCGCGGGACTCGCACATCAGCAACCAGGCCGACGCGCTGGTGGATATCTACGGGAAGCTATCGTCCGGCGAGCCGCCAAGCCTCAACAGCGCCAAGACTCTCCTGAACAATTTCCTGTTCAACCCCCGACGCTACAGCCTTGGGCAGGTCGGTCGCTACAAGCTGAACAAGAAGCTCGGCGTGGAAGTGCCGACCGACTACCTTGGTCTCACACCCGACGACCTCCTTCAGATAGTGCGGCACATCATCCTTCTCAACAATGGTCGTGAGACTCCCGATGATATCGACCATCTCGGCAACCGACGGGCGCAGGGAGTCGGCTTCCTGCTTCAGAACCAGTTCCGGGTCGGCCTCCTTCGTCTGGAGAGGGCTGTGAAAGAGAGGATGAGCATCCTGGGTGCGGAGGCGGCGACACCGTCGGCCCTCATCAATATCCGGCCTGTCACCGCTGCTATCAGGGAGTTCTTTGGCAGGTCTCAGCTCTCGCAGTTCATGGATCAGACGAATCCCCTGGCAGAGCTCACACACAAGCGGCGCCTTTCAGCAATGGGGCCGGGAGGTCTCTCTCGTGAGCGCGCCGGGTTTGAAGTCAGGGATGTGCATCATTCTCACTACGGGAGAATCTGTCCTATCGAGACTCCAGAAGGTCCGAACATCGGCCTTATCGGCTCTCTTGCCACATATGCACGAATCAACAAGTTCGGATTCGTGGAGACCCCGTACCGCAAGGTGGCACACGAGCTTCCCAGCGACTCAGATTTGCTGGTCGGGCGTCGTTTGAAGGAGAACGTGGTTGATGCAGACGAGGCGATCGTTGCCAAGTCTGGTACTCGTGTAACCAGGGAGGCGGCGCGTCGCATCTCTGCCCTGCCCGCACGGCCGGTCAAGATTGTGCCTTTCGTGTCCGCCGACGTGGTCAATCTCACTGCCGATGAGGAAGAGCAGTACAGCATTGCCGAGGCGAACGTCAAACTGAACTCTCACGGAGAGTATGTCAATGACCGGGTTGACGTGAAGCGGGGGGCGCGCTATTTCCGCGAGGCGCAGGACAAGGTTGACCTCATGGATGTGTCGCCGAAGCAGATATTCAGCGTGTCGGCAGCGCTCATCCCGTTCCTTGAGCACGATGACGCGAACAGAGCGCTGATGGGCTCCAATATGCAGCGTCAGGGTGTTCCTCTCTTTCGCCCCGAGGCTCCATTAGTCTCCACTGGAATGGAGGCAGAAGTTGCGCGCTACAGCGGGCAGGCGCTGTTCGCCGCTTGTGACGGGGTCGTGACGTCAGTCACCGGGACGGAGATAGTAATACAGGATGAACGTGGTGACTCACACGCCCACAAGCTGGCGCGGTTCGTGCGCACCAACCAGGGAACGTGCATAGACCAGCGGCCACTCGTCTACAAGGGCGATACCGTTCGGAAGGGGCAGATCCTTGTCGATAGCTCCTCTCTGCAGGGAGGGCAGCTTGCCCTGGGCCGCAATGTAGTGTGCGCGTTCATGAGCTGGCGTGGTTACAACTACGAAGACGCCATCATAATCAGCAACCGTCTGGTCAAGGACGATGTCTACACCTCGATTCACATAGAGAAATACGAGACTCAGGAGCGAACCACCAAGCTCGGTCCCGAAGAGATAACGCGGGATATTCCGAATGTCAGTGAGGATGCCCTTGGCAACCTTGACGAAGATGGCATCGTCCGCATCGGCGCCGAGCTTAGGGCCGGCGACATTCTCGTGGGGAAGATTACGCCCAAGGGAGAGCAGGAGCCGACCACAGAAGAGAAACTGCTCAGGGCCATCTTCGGCGAGAAGGTGCGTGATGTCAAGGACAGCTCGCTTAGACTGCCCCCGGGTGCTAGAGGCAGAGTGCTCTCCATGCGGGTATTCTCCAGGGCGAATCATGACGAGTTGCCCGCCGGGGTGAACCGGCTCGTGCGGGTGTGGGTGGTTCAGCGACGCAAGCTCTCTATCGGAGACAAGATGTCCGGCCGACACGGCAACAAGGGTGTTGTGTCTATTGTTCTCCCTGAGGAGGATATGCCGTTCTTGCCCGATGGAACGCCGGTTGATATCGTGCTCAATCCTCTTGGTGTGCCGTCCCGGATGAACATCGGCCAGGTGCTGGAATCTCATCTCGGCTGGGCGGGGAGGGTTTTCGGGTACAGAGCCATTAACCCGATATTTGGAGGAGCCAACACGGCCGAGATTGAGGACGAGCTGTGCAGGGTCTGGATGGCGTGGCGCGCAGAGGCAGTTCATCTGGACCCAAAGGTTGCCATGGCGGCTGACCTTGAGAAGATGGGCGCGTGGCTGAGTGAGAAGGGATTCGACCCGCGGGAGGTCATGGATACCGGGCGCGTGGGTCTTGCGAAGAGAGCCGCTCTCGTCCTCTGGCTTGAGGATCTCGGAATCGAGGCTCGCGAGTGCTCGGAAGAGGAACTGAGCAGCCTCGCAAGGAAGACGTACGAGGAACGGCGAGTCTATCCTCCGACATTCGGCAAGATGATCATACGTGACGGTAAGACGGGTGAGCCGTTCGACCAGCCGGTGACCATTGGCGGCGTCTACATGATGAAGCTCATCCACCTTGTCGAGGACAAGGTGCACGCGAGGTCCACAGGTCCATATTCACTGATTACCCAGCAGCCTCTTGGCGGCAAGGCGCAGTTCGGGGGACAGCGGTTCGGAGAGATGGAGGTGTGGGCGCTGGAGGGGTATGGCGCTGCTCATGTCCTGCAGGAGATGCTCACCGTGAAGTCCGATGACATAGTGGGTCGTGCCAGGGCCTACGAGTCCATTATCAAGGATGAGGACGTCCAGAGCCCGAGCATCCCGGAAGCATGCAAGGTCTTGTTCATGGAGCTTCGCGCCATGGGTTTTGCGGTCGAGCTGCTGAATGAGGAAGAAGAAAAGATAAGCATGACGGGCGAGATGAAACCACGACTCAAGGCGAAACTGTAGAGAGAGGTCCGCAAACAATGGTTCAGTTTGATGACATAAGTGCGATCCGGATAAGCCTCGCATCACCGGAGCAGATCCGCAGCTGGTCTCATGGCGAGGTCACGAAGGCAGAGACAATCAACTATCGGACGTTGAAGCCCGAACGCGATGGACTCTTCTGCGAGAGGATTTTCGGTCCCGTCAAGGACTATGAGTGTCATTGCGGCAAGTACAAAAAGATCCGCTACAAGGGCGTCATCTGTGACAAGTGCGGGGTAGAGGTTGCTCACTCAAGCGTTCGACGTGAGCGGATGGGGCACATCGAGCTGGCCGCCCCGGTAACTCACATATGGTTTGCCAAGCTCGTTCCGTGCTGGTTGGGCATGCTGCTGGACCTGTCGCCCAAGAACCTTGAGTCCGTCATCTACTTCGCTCGATATCTTGTCACTTCAGTGGATGAGAAGGGTATTGAAGCCCGGATAAAGGAGCTTCTGGATAGCGGCGAGAGCGAAGATGCTGACAGACTCCGCGCCTTGAAGGTGCGCTCGTTGCTCAATGAAGAGGACTACAGGGAACTCAAGGAGAAGTTCGGTGGACTCTTCCAGGCAGGAATGGGCGCCGAAGCTGCCCTTGACGTTCTCAGGGACCTGGATATTGAGAAGCTCCACGGCGAGATACTGGAGGGCCTGCGTACCGCCTCTCGCCAGCAACATGACAAGTTGAGCAAGAAGCTGCAGCTTGTTGAATCCTTGAAAGAGAGCGGCAACAGGCCGGAGTGGATGATTGTTACGGTTCTGCCGGTCCTGCCTCCGTCGCTTCGTCCGGTTGTGCAGTTGGATGGTGGACGTTTCGTCATCAGCGATCTCAATGACCTCTACAGGAGAGTCATTAACCGCAACAACCGTCTACGCCGTCTCATGAACCTCGGTGCTCCTGAGGCGATTATCCGGAACGAGAAGCGCATGCTCCAGGAGGCTGTTGACGCCCTGGTTGACAATGGTCGCCGTGGGCGAGTTGTGACCACAGGCAACAACCACGCTCTCAAGTCCCTGTCGGCCATGCTTGCGGGCAAACAGGGCCGGTTCCGCCAGAACCTCCTTGGCAAACGCGTTGACTATAGCGGCCGGTCCGTTATCGTCGTCGGCCCGCAGCTCAAGCTGCACCAGTGCGGGCTACCGCGTCGCGTCGCGCTCGAGCTGTTCAAGCCCTTTGTCATGCACAGGTTGATGGAGAAGGGCTATGCGAACAACGTCAAGGTCGCACGACGGCAGGTTGAGAAGGCGCGGTCCGAAGTATGGGAACTCCTGCAAGAGGTGGTGAAAGAGCGACCGGTCATGTTGAACCGTGCGCCGACTCTGCATCGACTGAGCATACAAGCGTTCGAACCCGTCCTCATAGACGGGGACGCGTTCCAGCTACACCCTCTGGTGTGCTCGGCTTTCAACGCGGATTTCGACGGCGATCAGATGGCGGTGCACGTTCCTCTGTCCAAGGCGGCGGTGCGCGAGGCACGGGAGCGCATGCTGAGCGTCTACAACATGCTTCTTCCCAGTAACGGGATGCCGGTCGTTGCTCCCAGTCTGGACATGGTGCTTGGATGCTACTACCTGACCCTGCCGAAGCCCCATAACAAGGGAGAGGGGAAGCTCTTCAGCAGCTGCGACGATGCAAAGCTCGCGTACGAGTCGGGGGTCATAGAACTCGGATCAGACATCGAAGTGCGCCATGAGGGACAGAGACTCAAGACGACGGTCGGGCGGATTATTTTCAACGATGCGCTGCCACCGCAGATGCGGTTCCAGAATAAGACCATGAACAAGTCCGCTCTCAGGGTGCTGGTGTCTGACTGTGTGCGCGTGCTTGGCCATGACTCCACTGCCGCGGTTCTGGACAACCTGAAGGACCTTGGGTTTACCTATGCGACCAAGTCCGGAGTCTCAATCGCCATGAGCGATATTGAGGAACCGCCTGGAAAGACAGAGATACTGCGGGAGGCGGACCAGCAGGTCGGCGTGGTGGAGCACCAGTATGCGCGCGGCGTCATCACTGAGGACGAGCGCTACGAGAACGTTGTGCAGGTCTGGATGGAGGCTACCGACAAGATACTCGAGGATGTGTCGAAGTCCCTCGACCGCTACGGTCCGATCTACATGATGGCCACCTCCGGGGCCAAGGGAAACATCTCACAGATCAGGCAGATGGCCGGCATGAGAGGATTGATGACCGATCCTTCCGGGAAGATCATCGACTTTCCTATCAAGGCGAGCTTCCGTGAGGGACTGTCTCCCATGGAGTACTTCATATCAACGCATGGCGCCAGGAAGGGCCTGGCTGACACAGCTTTGAGAACATCAGAAAGCGGATATCTCACCAGACGCCTGGTGGATGTGGCGCAGGATGTGATTGTGACGGAGCGCGATTGCGGCACGACCGATGGAGTCTGGGTTACCCTGGAAGGCAGCGGAGGGGCATTGCCGCCGTTCCACGAGCGCATGCTCGGCTACATGGCTGCGAGTCCGATTGTCGATCCTGGCACTGGCGAGGTGATTGTCAATCGCAATGAGGAGATCGATGAGGAGAAGACTCAGCGGATCCTCGATGCAGGTATTGACAGGGTTCAGGTGCGCTCGCCGCTGAACTGTCGCTGCAGGTTCGGAATCTGCCAGTATTGCTACGGGCGTGACCTGGCCACGCGCAGCCTTGTCAAGATGGGCAGTGCTGTCGGTGTGATAGCTGCTCAGAGCATCGGCGAGCCTGGCACACAGCTGACGTTGCGCACCTTCCACACGGGAGGTGTTGTGGGCAGGGACATCACAACCGGTCTGCCCAGAGTAGAGGAACTGTTCGAGGCACGCACTCCCAAGGGCCGTTCCGTGCTCTCCGCGATTGATGGCGCCGTCGTGGTGAGTGAGTCGGATGAGGGACGCATCGTCAAGATCAGTAACTCGACTTCCTACGATGAGGAGTACCCGGTACCCGCAGGCGCGGAGATAGTTGTTCAGGAGGGGCAGGTTGTTGAGGTTGGTTCTTTGCTGTTCCGACCTGCGGTGAATGCAGAGACCGGAGGCAAGGAGATACAGGCGCCTACGACCGCTCTGAGTGAGCAGAATGGCGTCGCCCGCATGTCTGGTAGAGTGCGAGTGGATGGTGATGTTGTTCGCGTGCATATTGAGGAACCTGAGGAGCGGGAGTATCCCATACCCGCAGGCGCTCGATTGACGGTGCAGACCGGGGACACGGTGCGCACAGGACAGCAACTTACTGAGGGAGTCATCAATCCGCATTCCATCCTCCGTATCATGGGCAAGGAGGAGACTCAGCAGTACATCATCGATGGAGTTCAGGAGATCTACTGCTCGCAGGGCGTTACCATTCATGACAAGCATATCGCGACTATTGTCCGACAGACGCTGAGGCGTGTTGAGGTCATCTCGTCGGGAGATACTGAGTTGCTTCCCGGGGAGCTGGTCGACCGCTTCGACTATGAAGATGTGAACGCGAAAGTGCTGGCTGAGGGTGGCGAACCTGCAGCTGCTCAGGCCGTACTCCTTGGCATCACGAGGGCCAGTCTCAACAAAGACAGCTGGCTCTCTGCGGCATCGTTCCAGGAGACGAACAGGGTTCTTGCCGCCGCAGCATTGCGGGGAAAGACGGACAAGCTCAGGGGACTGAAGGAGAACGTGATTCTTGGGAAGCTGATTCCGTGTGAGGGAATCGCGAGGATGGAAGCCAAATCGGAGACCCCGGTCCTCGAGGAGGAACCGATGGGATTTCTCCTTGGATAGGGACGCGGGATTCATCTGCTGAATCGACTGAATCGCGTACTTTCGTAGAATGGCTCGCAAGGCGCCAGAAGAAGAGAATCGCGTAGTATCAGGGGAACCGGTGGTCGAGGATGCACACGCCGAGTTCCGCCTGCGTCCTCAACGTCTGGAGCAGTTCATCGGCCAGGCCAAGGTCAAGGAACACCTGAGCATAGCGATTGCTGCCGCCCGCAAGCGCGGCGAGTCCCTTGATCACACCATTCTTCACGGCCCGCCGGGCCTCGGCAAGACAACTCTCGCCCGCATAGTCGCTGCCGAACTCGGTGTCAATATCAAGGTGACATCCGGTCCGGCCATCGAGCGTCCTGGTGACCTGGCGGCTCTTGTCACCAACCTTGAGGAGGGCGACGTCCTCTTCGTGGACGAGGTGCACCGGCTCAGCCGGATCGTCGAGGAGAAGCTCTATCCGGCCATGGAGGATTTCGTCTTCGATATCTTCCTGGGCAAAGGCCCGGGCGCCCGGGGGCTGAGGCTCACGTTGCCGCCCTTCACGCTTGTCGGAGCTACGACACGGTACTCCCTTCTGAGTCCGCCATTGAGAGACCGATTCGGGATTGTGTGCCACCTCGACTTCTACGACGAAGAGGCTATCTGTCTCATACTCAAGCGTTCCGCCGCCATCATGCATATCCCCGCGGATGAAGCGGGGCTGCTGCACGTGGCGCGGCGCTCAAGAGGCACACCGAGGGTGGCCAACCGGTTGCTCAGAAGGCTCCGGGACTTCGCGCAGGTCGTCGCGGACGGCAGGATAACCGAGGAGACGGCAAGAGAGGGACTCGCGCGTCTCGAGATAGACTCTGCGGGCCTGGACGGGATTGACCACAAGGTTCTTCTCACCATCATCGAGAAGTTCGATGGTGGGCCCGTAGGGCTGGACACGATAGCTGCCTCGGTTGGCGAGGACGCTGATACCATCATGGACGTGTACGAACCATACCTTCTGCAGCTTGGCTTCCTGGACAGGACTCCTAGAGGGCGCGTTGCATCGCGCCGGGCCTACGAGCATCTGGGGCTGCCCTATACTCGGAGGACGTCCAAACAAGCTGGGATGTGGGGAGAGGAGTAACCCCGGCGACCCTTCTACTCCATGAACTCTCGCAACGTTGGTGCAGATATCAGCACAAGCGCCAGCGCTGCAACAAGCCACCTCCACAGTGAAGCCCCCTCCCAACACCGTAGCGTCACGTAGGCGAGGACGACGCCCAGCGGGACAATCAGTGCAAGTGCCTTCCCCCACCGCGTAGCGATTCGCACGAACACGAAACTTGATATCGCCAGGGCAACGAAGCTGCCCACAAGTTCACGCGCGTGCACACGAAGCTCGTAGGAGTCAATGTGCCCCATCTGCAGGTCTCCGAAGCGTTGTGTCGCCATGCACCAGGCGAAGATGACCACCCACGGCGCCAGCATGAGCGAGACGTAAAGTACGTCCCGGGATGCCGTCAATTTGATGATGTACACAACGAGGAGAACGGCGCAGGGTATGTACGCGACGCCCAGTATAGTCCACCACCTGGTTGCGTCCAGCAACAGGAACACAGCGATGATGAATGGGAGCAGGCAGTAGCCCAGCCAGCTGAAGGACCAGGACGGTGCTCTGCGCGACACCGCGTGATAGAGGCCCACGGCTGTGACCAGCACGCAGGCAATGCCACAGGCAACACCATAGCGGAAGCATACCGTGAGAAGCATGGCCACCAGCAGATGTGGCAATGATGTCAGGAAGGCGTCCTGCCAGGTTCCCCTGGAGTGGACGCGGAGCAGGCCCTGTGCAATCAGTTGAGCGTTCCCGAAGGATTCAATGGCTGTGTCGCTGGCTTCCTCTTCGCTCAGGCCGCTCCATCTCAGATTGCGGCAGAGGTCTTCAAGGTGCGCCCGGAACTCCCTGTCGATTGCCTGGCGAGCGCGCGAGTCGATTCTCAGGCTGCCGCACAGTGCAGATACGTAGTCGCCCAGCTTCCTGTGCATCTGGCTTCTATCAGGCAGCCTTGGCCTCCAGCACGGACCTGACAGCGGCCACGAAGTTGCTCCACGTAATTCGCCGGCGCGAGAGCGCCTCGGTGCCTCTGGTGGTTATGTAGTAGTAGCGCCGCTCCTGTCCGCCCGGAAGGGTCTGCCATCTCCCCTCGATGAGGCCGTCCTTTTCCATCCTGTGGAGCGCAGGGTAGAGCGTGCCTTCACGGAAGTGGAAGTACCCGCTGCTCCGCCTCTCCAGTTCCCTGATGAGTTCGTATCCGTACGTTGGCCTGTCGCTGATAACGCTCAAGACCAGACCATCGGTACTTCCCTTCAGAAGCTCTCTCTCGTAGCTCGTTGTCCTGTCCTCCTGCCTCGGCATGTGCCCTACAGTAGCAGTGCCTAAATGGCCTGTCAATCGTGCTCGTGGTTTGCCGCGATGTGCCACAGCGACTAGAATATCTGACCTGCCGCAAGCGCGGGGAAGGGGGAGCGATGTCGGCATTCGAGGAATTCGTGGAGGAAATCCATCAGACCGACAGCATGCGGGAACTCGTGCGCAGCCTCGATGAGGAGCCCGCAGGGTTGCTCACGCGCATATGCTCCAGGTACGAAGAAACGGGACGACCGGTTCCGGATCACTATCTCCAACTGACCGGATACTTCGGTGAGACCATGCTGCGTGTGCTCGTTCAAGCCCGCATGATCAGCCGCGACGCCGGCGGTCGTGGCTCTATCTATGCGTATGAGCCGACTGCCGACGGGCTGGCGTTGCAGCGAGGAATGCGCGAGGAGGGGGCAAGGTGAGCGCAGTCTTTGACACTCATGCTCACCTGGATCAGATTGATGAAGTCGATTCCTGCCTCGACCGGGCTCGCGAAGCCGGCGTGGTCGGTGTTATCGCCGTGGGAACCGACATGCCCTCGAACGAGAATATCCTTCGTATCGCCGAGCGCTGGAGGGGATTCGTGTATCCGGCCCTCGGACTTCATCCCTGTCATCTCGTTGGTTTCGATGCGGCACGCATTTCACGGGAGTTGGCATTCATTGAGGACAATCTTGAGACGTCCTATGCGGTCGGCGAAATCGGTCTTGACTATCACAAGAGGACGGTCACGGACGTTCCGAAAGAATTTCAGAAAGAGGTCCTTGGGGAGCTGCTGTCACTGGCCAGGCGACGACAGCGCCCGGTCCTTGTACACAGTCGCTATGCCTGGACCGATGCGCTCCGTCTGGTTGTTGAGTCGGGAACGTCCAGCGCCGTGTTTCACTGGTTCACTGGCCTTGCCGGCGTGCTGCGGGGTATAATAGATGCTGGCTACTATGTGTCTGCGACTCCCGCTGCCGAATACCACGAGGAGCACAGGCGAGCCGTTCGAGCGGCTCCACTTGAGCGATTGCTGCTAGAGACAGATGCTCCAGTGTGGTACGGCCGTGCCGAGAGATACCAGTCGTGTCCTGCGGATGTTCTGAGAAGCCTGCACGCAACTGTCGAGTTGAAATGCGAGAGCGAGGACACGGTGGCAACATATACGACGCGTGGGGCCAGGCGGTTGCTTGGCGAGGGTGTCTCACCCGATAACGAGGAGGTTAGTTGACATGGTACAGGCCATAGACGGTGAAGAGAGTTTCCAGACTGCCGTGTTGCAGTCGGACACTCCGGTTCTCGTAGATTTCTGGGCGCAATGGTGTGCTCCCTGTCTCGCTGCGGCCCCGGTAATCGAAGAGCTTGCGAAGGAATACGATGGCAAAGTGGGCTTCGCCAAGGTCAATGTTGAGGACAACAGCATGATAGCGGCGAAGTACGGCATTGCTGCAATTCCAACCATGCTCATCTTCAAGAACGGGGAACCTGTGCAGCAATTGGTTGGCCTTAAGCCGAAGAAAGAACTCAAGAAGATACTGGACGCTGCGCTCGGCGAGCAGCAGTAGCGGCTGCCGGCAGCAGGCTGTCCCTCTCCGACCCCGGTCTGCCCGACCTACATTGCGTGTCCGGGGTCAGCAGGCAGGCAGTTGACCGTCAGACTCCAGTCGAGCAGCAGTCGAACGACTGGTGACTGTGATACGAGGTCTGCGAGACCGGTACTCAGCGGCACCAGTAGCGCCAGAAGCAGCGCCCATCCAAGGGCGGCGACGATTGCTCCCGTTGCAAGGCCGACGATGCGGTCGACTATCCCGAGCGCCGTCATATGGATGAGATGCGACAGCAGCGCTGCGAGAAGCGCTGCCATAATGAGCGCCGCAATCAGTATGACGGCGTAGGCCGCAATCAGAGACCATGTCCCTCCGGAAGGCCACAGCATTGCAGCCACCTGCCGATGGAGCGAGCCCGCAAGTAGTATCGCCCCAAGCAACCCGGCAATGCCGATGATTGCCCTGACTATGCCCTTCCAGAACCCGAATGCGGCAAGAAGGCATATGGTGACCGTCACCGCGACATCAAGCCATGTCATTTGACAACACTACCTCAGGAATCGCCGACTCCCGCCCGTTGCGCGTGACATTGTCCTCTCGGCCAGGCGCTGTAGCATCCTGCCAGAGCCGAAGTCGAGTACGAGGGCTGAAGTGATTTGTGGTGCGAGGCCGGCCGCTCTCGGAGCATCCACGCCGGAGCATGTCTGCCATGAAGCCGAAGAAGGGGAAGTCCTGCCTCCTGGACGCGACCCATCATTCTCTCTCTGGAGCGACGCTGGTTCCCGTGGGATGGGTGGCTCGATGTCGGGCAGCCAGCGATGTCTGTGGACGCTCGTGTCGGCTGTTGCACACTGTGTCTAGAGGATACGCCTGAGTTTGGGGCTGGGGGTGACGCCGGGCATCCTGCCTCGCTTGGCAATGGGTCTGCCATCGACTTCATGCAGGTCTGCGGTGAAGTCCAGCGGCCGAGCGTCGCTGACATAGCTTCCAACGGCAAAGAGGTCGACGGGAGATCCGGCTTCGAGGAAGTAGCGGATTCTGTCAGGGTCCAGTCCTCCGCTCACGGCAATCCGAATGTCCTTGAATCCCTCGAGGTCGAGCCACGCCCTGACCTCCTTGACGAGGTCTGCAGTCACCCTGCCCCTTTCCGACGGTGTGTCGAGTCTTACTCCGAAGAGTCGGCCTTCCATCGCCTTCGCTACTGCCACGCTCTCACGCACTTCATCTTCAAACGTGTCAACGAGCGCGATTCGTGGCAACTCCGGATTCATCGCCCTGTCGAATGCCAGGGTCGCTGCTGCCGTGGACCCCATGATTATGATGAGTGCGTGAGGGATGGTTCCCACGGGGTCCTTGCCTGCGAGACGGGCTCCCGCAGTGGTCGCACAGCCGCTGCATCCGCCGACGGCTGCAGAGTACTCCATCACAGCCACAGTAGAAGGATGCACGTGGCGTGCTCCGAAGCTCAGTACCGGTATACCTCTAGCGGCCTGAATGCACTCTCTCGCAGCACTTGCCCACCCGCTGCAGTGAGCGAGAATCCCCAGGTAGCATGTCTCGTATGCGCCGAAACTCTGGTATGGTGCGGTGATTCGGAGAGCTACCTCCTTCTTGGCAATCGGCTGGCCTTCTTCCAGCGCCCAGACTTCAGCGCCCTTGTCGGGCAGCACGTGTCTCAGCAATGCCTTCACTTCTTCGATTCCGCACAGAATCCCGTCACGCTGTGGGAATATCTCCATGGTTGTGACAGGGTTGATGCCCTCTCTCTTCAGTATCTCCACTGTACGGAGGAAGTACACGTCGGCCGTGTCGCCCTTGAGCCAGCTGTCAGGGATGTTCCACTCTGGCGTAGGCGGCCGGACGCTTTCGGACGTGATAGTGACTCCAAGGACATTCTCCATGTGCCCCAGTGCGAAAGCATGGTTCTTCTCATCGAAAGATGCGACGCAATTGCCGGGGACCTCCACTGTGTAGCCCCGGTCCCTGGCGTCCGCTACCGTGTGCAGCACGCATATGTCCGTGCACACGCCACACACAACCAGTGTGTCTACGTGCAACTGCTGCAACAGCTGGTCCAGATTGGTGCCGGAGAATGCACTGAAATGCTGCTTTGCTATCGTTGTCTCAGGGTAATCCGCGAGTTCCTGCACGATTTCGGCCTCTTCAGTTCCATCAATGCAGTGGGGGGGGAACTGCTTGAACTCTGGATCATCTGGTGTGTGTCTGTCGCAGGCACAGATGATATGCGAGCCGCGCTCACGCTCAGCTGTGAACATGTCCTGAACGTGAGGGATGATTCTGCGCGCACGGGCACCGCAGAACAGAGGGTGTCCTTCCTCGAGGAATCCTCTAAGTAGGTCGACTGCAAGTACGGCTCTTGCCATGCGTCTGCGCTGCGCCTCCGTTGGACGTTCCAGGAATCAGTGTCTGAAGTGCCTCATGCCGGTGAAGACCATTGTGGCGCCGTGGCTGTCGACAGTTTCCACGACCTCGTTGTCTCTGACGGAGCCGCCCGGCTCGATGATTGCGGTGACTCCGGCCTCGAGGGCCAGTTCGGCGCCATCTGCGAACGGGAAGAAGGCGTCGCTTGCGAGAACCGCACCGGAGGCCTTGTCCCCTGCTCTCTTGAGAGCGATGGCTACCGCCTCGACACGGGACGGCTGGCCTGCTCCCATGCCGACGAGCACAGAGTCCTTCGCGAGTACTATTGCATTGGATTTGACTGCCTTGACGGCTCTCCACGCGAAGCGCAGATCTTCGAGTTCGGCAGAGCTGGGCGCTCGTTTCGAGGCGGTCTTCGGCGTCAACTCCTCTTCACTCACGAAGTCCCGGCTCTGGACGAGAAAGCCACCTCGTACGTGCCGGAACTCCAGCTGTTCGTCCTCCGCCTCGGGAAATGGCGCCTTGACGAGCCGCAGGCTCTTCTTCTGGGAGAGCAGAGCCATGGCCTCGGTCGAGAAATCGGGCGCGATTACGGCATCGAAATGCATCTTGTTTATCTCTTCTGCCGTCTCCATGTCTATTGGTCTGTTGCTTGCCACCACGCCCCCGAATGCCGCAACAGGGTCGCCCGAAAGGGCCAGGCGGTACGATTCCGCCAGGGATTCCCTGCTCGCCAATCCGCAAGGGTTGGTGTGCTTCAACACGGCCACGGTCGGCTGTGAGAACGCCGCAAGGGTGGCCAGGGCGGAGTCGAAGTCGAGCAGGTTATTGAAGGACACCTCAGGGCCGCTAAGAGGGACCAGGGCTCCGAGACCCTTGTCCCGCGCCTTCACGTCCACAGCAGTGTAGAAGCAGGCTTGCTGCCGGGGGTTCTCCCCGTAGCGCAGACCGTATGCCTTCTCGAGCGCGATGCTCATGTGCTCCGGGAACGTCTCTTCGGAGAGGTATTGCGCGATGGCGGTGTCGTAGGACGCAGTGTGTTGGAATGCCTTCTGGGCAAGCTTCCTACGGCTCTCGGCGCCCAGTTGTCCATCTTTCAGTTGCTGAAGAACCCAACCATAGTCCTCGGGGTCCACGACAATGATGACGGAGTCACAGTTCTTTGCGGCGGAACGAATCATCGTGGGTCCGCCGATGTCGATGTTCTCGATGGCTTCCTCCAACGTGACGCCGCTGCGCGTAACTGTTTCGAGGAACGGATAGAGGTTGACGACCACCAGATCGATTGTTGCGATGCCGGTCTTCTCCAGGGCCGCCATGTGGTCTGGCACGTCGCGGCGGGCGAGTATGCCTCCGTGCACCGCCGGGTGGAGCGTCTTGACCCGGCCATCAAGTATCTCCGGGAAGCCGGTGAGCTCCGAGATACTCGATACCTCCACCCCTGCCTCAGCAATCGCTTTCTTCGTGCCGCCCGTACTGTACAGTGCGACATCAATCTCGCGGAGGCCCCGTGCGAAATCGGTCACCCCTGTCTTGTTTGAAACGCTGAGAATGGCCCGCATTCTTCCTCCCTCAGTCCAGGATTACTCGCTCGCCGCTCTTGTGGCGAACGATACTGCCGATAGTGTACGCATTCGGGATATCCTGTGCCAGTTGCGCTGCCTGCTCCCGGGACGCGATGATGACCATGCCTGTGCCCATGTTGAACACGCGGTACATCTCGTCGGCGTCAACTCCCCCCACACTCTGTATGAGCTGGAATATGGGGGGAACCTTCCACGAGCCGCGGGCGATGTGGGCTGCCAGCCCGGCGGGCAGGACTCGCGGCACGTTACCCACGAAGCCTCCTCCGGTTATGTGTGCCAGACCCTTGATGTTGCCAAGCGAGGGCCCGAGGAGCCTGTGATACGGGCGATGCGGTTCCAGGAGTTCCTCCCCCAGTGTCCGCCCCAGCTCTGGGAAATACCTGTCGAGCTGGCGGGGGTCCCGGTCGATGTCGAATACCGAGCGGGCGAGCGAGTAGCCGTTCGTGTGAAGGCCCGAGGATGGAAGACCTAGAAGCACGTCGCCGACCTCGATGGAGCGGCCGTCAATCACGTTGCGGCGCTCCACTACCCCGACGAGGAACCCCACGAGGTCGTACAGCCCTTTCGTGTAGAAGCCGGGCATCTCCGCTGTCTCGCCGCCTATGAGCGCGACGCCGTTCTCGCGGCAGGCTCCGGCAAGACCGGAGACGATGTCTGCCACCTGAGTCGAGTCCAACCTGTCCATTGCCACGTAGTCGAGGAAGAAGAGAGGCATCGCGCCGGAGCACAAGATGTCGTTGATGCAGTGGTTCACAATGTCATGTCCCACACTCTGGTTTCGGCCGAGCAGCGCGGCGATCTTCAGCTTCGTGCCTACTCCGTCACAACTGGAGACGAGAACGGGGTCCTCGTAGTCCTTGAGGTGGAACAGGGAGCCGAAAGAACCGACTCCCAGCGTCCGGCCGTCAAGCGTCGTGCCCAGTGACTGCTGAATTTGGGCCTTGACCGAATCGGCGTTCTCTACGTCGACTCCTGCGGTCGCGTAGGAATGGGCCGGGTGATTCCGTTTTCGATTTGACTTCATGTCAGTTCTCGGCTGCAAGTCCGGATAGCGCTATCTGTACCGGCAGAGGGTAGTCCCCGTCGAAGCAAGCGAGGCAGAGGAGGTCTCGAGGCAGCCCTACTGACTCGATGAGGCCGTCAAGGCTCGAATAGCCGAGTGAGTCGGCTCCGACGTAGTCCCTGATTTCCGGCACACTCATTCTCGATGCTATCAGTTCCCACGCCGATGCCATGTCAACTCCGAGGGGACATGGATGGCGGAGAGGTGGGGCGCATATCCTGAGATGGACTTCGCGCGCCCCCGCCTGCCGCAGCAGGCTCACGACGTGGGGGGTTGTTGTGCCTCGGACTATGCTGTCGTCCACGACGACAAGACGCTTGCCTTTGATGAGGCTGGCCAGAGGGTTGAACTTGAGTTGCACGCGAAGGTCCCGCAGTCGCTGGTCCGGGGAGATAAACGTCCGGCCGACGTAGCGGTTCTTCAGGAGGCCTTCTCGATAGGGGATACCAGCGGCATGTGCGTAGCCGATGGCTGCCGCCGTGGCGGAATCGGGTACTCCGACTATGATATCGGCATCCACAGGGTGTTCCTGTGCCAACCTTGCTCCCATCGCCAGGCGGGCCTGGTAGACGAGGCGGCCCTCGATGGTGCTGTCCGGCCTGGCGAAGTAGATATGCTCGAAGACACAGAAGGCGCGCCTGCCGTTCCTCGGCTGGACGAGGGATGACTGGTTGGACTCCAGGAAGAGGAGTTCGCCCGGGAGAATGTCGCGGTGATAGTCCGCGCCTATGTGGTCCAGGGCACAACTCTCTGAGGCGACGACCCAGCCGCCATTCAGGGAGCCGAGACAAAGCGGTCGCACCCCCATCGGGTCGCGGGCGGCAATGAGCATCTCCGGAGTCAGCAGCACCATGGAGTAGGCCCCCTGGAGACGCTTCACAGCGTGTGACAACTTCTCCTGCCACGTGGCACCGCGTGACACGATAATCAGCTTGGCGATTACCTCCGCGTCACTGTCGGAGTGGAAGGTCAGTCCTCTCTCCTCGAGTTCATGTCGAAGGGCGGCCGAGTTCGTGATGTTTCCATTGTGCGAGACTGCCAGTCTCCAGGGGCCGCTGCGCTCCACAATCGGTTGTGGAGTCGCGGGCTGACGGGAACCGTTGGTGGAATAGCAGGTATGGCCGATGCCTGCGAATCCTCGAAGTGCCGCCAGGTCGTCTTCATCGAAGACTTGGGAGACCAAGCCCGGGTTGGCGCGGACTTCCAGGTCATCGCCATCGGTGACAGCGATGCCTGCGCATTCCTGCCCACGGTGCTGTAGCGCGAACAGCGCAAAGAACACTAGTCGCGCTATGTCCAGACCGGGGGCGAAGACACCGAAGATGCCGCAGCTCTCGTGCATGAAGGGCCTTTGGATGTGATTATAGTGGGCTGGCTCTGTGTGGTCAATGCAGGTAGGCCTGTGCTATAATCGGCCATTATGTCGCAGGTGGAAAACAAGAAGAAAGAACTTATCAATCAGTATGCGCTGAAGGACGGCGATACGGGCTCTGTTGACGTACAGGTGGCAATCCTGTCGCAGAGAATCAAAGCCCTGACCGCACATCTGGAAGCAAACAAGCATGACCACAATACCCGGCGAGCTCTTCTGAGACTGGCTGGTCGACGTCGCCGGTTGCTGTCGTATCTCGACAGGATTGACAGCGAGCGGTACCGCTCTCTGGTTGGCAGGCTGGGCTTGAGGAGGTAGGGATGTTACAACAGGTACAGCGCTTGGTCGCCGGGCGCCCACTCAGTCTCGAAACGGGCCGGCTTGCCCAACAGGCAGATGCGTCCGTGCTGGTCCGCTACGGTGATTCCATTGTTCTCGTTACCGTCTGCGCTGCCTCAGAGGCCGTCGGAGGGATGGACTTCGTTCCTTTGACGGTGGACTACGAGGAGAAACTCTATGCTGCGGGCAAGATTCCCGGGAGTTTCATCAGGCGTGAGGGGCGACCCACTGAGGACGCAACACTCACCTGTCGCGTCGTTGACCGCTGCCTGAGGCCTCTCCTGTCCAAGCGTTTTGGCAGGGAGACTCAGGTCGTTGCAACGGTGCTGTCTGCGGACAAGGAGAACAATCCCGACACCTGTGCTCTCATCGGAGCGTCCGCTGCGCTCTCCATGTCGCATATTCCTTTTGCGGGCCCGGTTTCTGCCGTACACGTCGGCTATGTCGATGGCGAGCTGGTGCTCAACCCGAGCATGGCCCTTGTCCCTGAAAGCCTTCTCAATATCGTCGTGGGGAGCACCCGCGATGCGGTTGTCATGGTGGAGGCTGGCGCGAGCGAGGTCAGCGAAGAGATCGTGCTGCAGGCGATACAGTTCGGACACCAGGCCAATATCGAGATTATCGGCCTTCAGGATGAAATGACGGCCGCGTGCGGCGTGGAGAAGGCCGCTGTCTCTACTCGTGAGGTGGCTGAGGACCTCGTGGCTGATGTTGCAGCTCTACTCAAGGAGAGGCTCTCGGGTGCGCTTGAGCAGACCGGCAAGGCGAGCAGGTCCGATGCCCTGGAGGCGCTGAAGGCGCAGGTGCTGAGTAAATGGGCGGAAACCTATCCCGAGGACGAAGTCGTCTACGTGTATCAGTCCGAGCTCAGGAAGCACGTTCGTGAGCACATACTGCGCACTCAGCAGCATGTTGATGGCCGCAGATACGATGAGATTCGACCTATCACGACCGAAGTTGGCTTGCTACCGTGCGTACACGGTTCCGGCCTGTTCACGCGAGGTCAGACACAGGCTCTTACCATAACGACCCTGGGGTCTGAGAGACAGGAGCAATTGCTGGATGGCCTCGGACTCGCTGATACCAAGCGGTTCATGCACCACTACAACTTCCCTCCGTTCTCCACCGGGGAGGTGAAGCGGCTGCGCATGCCTGGTCGCAGGGAGATCGGGCACGGTGCGCTTGTGGAAAAGGCTATTTCGCCTGTTCTGCCTTCGGAGGAGGAGTTCCCGTATACGGTGCGACTCGTGTCTGAGATACTCAGTTCGAATGGCAGTTCCTCGATGGCGAGCGTGTGCGGCTCGACTCTTTCCCTGATGGATGCCGGTGTGCCCATAAAGGCTCCGGTGGCGGGTATAGCCATGGGCGTAATCAGTGGAGAGGATGGAGGCCGCGTCATTCTGACGGACATAGAGGGTATGGAAGATGCCCTCGGCGATATGGACTTCAAGGTTGCGGGGACGGCTGAAGGCATTACTGCGCTGCAGCTCGACATCAAGCTACAGGGTATTGACCCGGGCATCCTCGGCGAGGCGCTTGCCCAGGCACGTGGGGCGCGGCTGTCGATTCTGAGCAAGATGGCCGAGACAATCAGCGCGAGCAGACCGGAACTGAGTCCATTTGCTCCGCGGGTTATTGAACTCAGGATTGACGTAGAGAAGATTGGGGCGCTCATCGGGCCGGGTGGCCGCAACATCCGCGCCATTATCGAGGAAACGAAGGCCACCATAGACGTGAAGAATGACGGCAGGGTCATGATCGGCTCTTCGAATGAAGAAAGCACACAGCGTGCCATCAAGATGGTTGGAGACCTGACCCGTGAGGCGAAGCTCGGCGACATATTCACGGGGAAGGTGACTCGTGTTTTTGACTTTGGAGCTATGGTTGAGATTCTTCCCGGGAAGGAAGGTCTCGTACACATCAGCGAACTCGCGGACCACAGGGTTCCTACTGTCAGGGACGAAGTGGACCTGGGCGACGAGGTGACCGTCAAGGTCATTGAGATTGACAGCCTGGGGCGGATCAACCTGTCCCGCAGGGCAGCCCTACCCGGGGCGCGGGAGGACTCTGAGCCTGGACAGATAGGAGGAGGGGGCTCGGCGAGACCTCATCGCTCGCCCGAGCAGTCACGTGAGCGACCTCCCCGCTCGCAAGGTGGTCCCAGGCGTTTCTCTGGACGCGACAGGTAGCCTGCCCCGCAGGCAGTGATTGGTTGTTCGGGGGGTTCTATGGCGCTGATACGTGTCGTGGTCAATGGTGCTCTGGGCAGGATGGGGCAGGAGGTGGCCCGCGCCGTCCTTGCGGATTTCGGGTTGCGACTCGTGGGAGCCGTGGAAGAGAAGGCGCCCCAGCCCTATTTGCCCGCTCCGGAGACGCCAGACCTGATTCCCTTCTCCTCCAACTTGGGGGATCTTATCGAGAAGGCGTGCCCTGACGTCATTGTTGATTTCACCCGCGCCCAGGTGGCCATGGAATCCACGCGCATCGCACTGCCACTGAAGGTCAACATGGTCATCGGGACAACCGGGTTGTCTGAGGCGGACCTGGACGAGATACGGAGCCTGTGTGACGAACACGAGGTCTCGGCTATCGTGGCCCCGAACTTCTCCCTCGGCGCAGTGCTCCTCATGCATCTCGCCAAGACGGCCTCGAGGTTCTTCGAGAATGCCGAGATAATCGAGATGCATCACGACAAGAAGCTCGACGCGCCTTCCGGCACGGCCATGACGACTGCGAGGCTGATGGCGGAAGCGCGAGGATCCCGGTTCAAGTATCCTTCCACGGAGAAGGAAATGCTTGCCGGGGCAAGAGGGGGAGAGGTCAGTGGCATCGCAATCCATAGCGTTCGGATGCCCGGCATGATGGCTTCACAGGAAGTGTTGTTCGGTGGCAAGAGCCAGACACTGCTCCTGCGTCATGACGCGACGAGCCGCGAATCGTACATGCCGGGTGTTGTCCTCGCTGTGAAAGAGGCCGTGAAGAGGACGGGTCTCGTGCTGGGTCTTGACGAGTTGCTTGGCCTGTAGGAGCTATGGACGCTGTCGACATCGCCATAATCGGCGCTGAAGGGCTTGTCGGGCAGGAGCTTCTTAAGATACTGGAGGAGCGACGGTTTCCCGTGGCCTCGTTGAGGCTGTTGGATAGCGAGCGAAGTCGTTCATCCGAGTTCTTCTTCAGGCATCAGCGGATTGAGGTGGAGGAGGTGAGGTCGGATTCCTTCCGTGAGGTCGGTGTCGCATTCTTCTGCGACGGAGCTGACGCAAGCCGTCGATTCATTCCATCCGCTGTGCAGGCAGGTGCGGTTGTCGTCGATGATAGCGGGGTGTTTGTCTCCGATCAGTCTGTTCCCATGGTTGTGCCGGAAGTGAATGCTGATGACATAGCGCGTCACAAGGGAGTCATTGGGAACCCCGGTTGCTCCGCGATTCAGCTGGTGGTGGCTCTCTACCCGCTCCATAAGGTGAATCCAATCAAGAGAATAATCGTCAGCACCTACGAGTCTGTGTCGTCCAGCGGCACGGCGGTGGCTCTCAAAGAGCTCACTGCACAGGCCAAGCGAGTCCTTGAGGGCCGCAGGGTCTGCCCGCACATGTATTCTCATCAGATAGCGTTCAACGTGCTACCGGAAGTAGACGTGTTCCTGGACGACGGACACACGAAAGAGGAGTGGAGAATCGTCGAAGAGACGCGAAGGATACTGCAAACCGGGGCCATCGGCATTGCGGCAACCTGTGTCAGGGTGCCGGTGTACTTCGGTCAGAGCCAATCCGTCAATGTCGAATTCGACTCTGCGATAGGGCCGGAGGAGGCAAGGAGGGTGCTGGCTCAGGCCCCGGGCGTGAGGATACTTGACGACCCGAGCGTCAGCTTCTATCCACAGCCGTGGGCTGCGAGTGGACTGAATCATGTCTTCGTAGGACGTATCAGGCGGGATGCATCCCGTTCGAATTCGCTATCCATGTGGATAGTGTGCGACAACCTGCGCAAAGGAGCCGCCCTGAATGCGGTCCAGATTGTTGAGGAAGGACTGAGGCGGGACTGGATCAAGTCGAAGAAGAGGAGACCCTGATATGCAGAGACTTGGGAGACTGCTCACAGCGATGGTTACCCCCTTTGATGAGAGGGGGGAAGTCGACTATGCGCAGGCGCGGAAACTTGCTCGAGCACTTGTGCAATCCGGAAGCGATGGAGTGTTGGTGAGTGGAACAACCGGAGAGTCGCCCACCCTGAGCACCGATGAGAAGCTGCGCCTGTTTGGCGAGGTGAAGCAGGAGCTCGGAAGTGGTGGCACTGTCGTTGCTGGTACAGGCAACTACAGCACGAGAGAGAGCATCGAGCTGACCATGGAGGCGGAGAGAATTGGAGTGGACGCGTGTCTTCTCGTTGTCCCGTACTACAACAAGCCGACGCAAGAAGGCCTTTACCGGCACTTCAGTGCTGTTGCCGGCGCAACGGGTCTTCCCTGCATCATGTACAACGTGCCTTCTCGCACCTCATGCAATCTCGCAGCGGGCACCGTCATACGGCTCAGCAAGGTCGACAACATCGTGGGAGTCAAGGAGGCAAGCGCTGACTTCCGCCAGATATCGGAGATTATCGAGGGCGTTGCAGATGACTTCCTGGTCTATAGTGGCAATGATGGTGACACCCTGCTGCTGATGGCTCTCGGGGGGTACGGAGTGGTTGGCGTCGCGACCCATCTGGTTGGCGTGCAGGTCAAGGACATGATGAACAAGGTCCTTGCAGGCAAGGCAGAGGAGGCGGCAACAATCCATCGTCACCTGCTCCCGCTTATCAGCGCGCTGTTCCTGATTGCGAACCCGATTCCGCTCAAGTATGCGATGAATCACTTGGGATTCCGTGTCGGGGGAACTCGCTTACCGCTGTGTGAGCCGGACGACAGGACGGCCGACACGATAGTGACGACTCTTAGGGGCTACAAGATAGATCTCCCTATCCCTGCCGATAGGTGACCGTTGTGGAGCCGGCTGGCTGCAGCGAGAGCAGGTCCTCTAGGGCCTGATCTCAATCATCTGTTCTCTCTTGGGCCCTATCGAGAGCAGACTCACCGGACATCCCAGCAGCCTGCTGATGGTGCGAATGTATTCCTGGGCATTCGGGGGAAGGAGGGAGAAGTCTCCAATCTCTTCGGTGCATTCGTCCCAACCCGGGAACTCCTCGTATACGGGCTCGCATTTCTGCAGCATCTCGATCCTGGTGGGGAACGAAGTGACGCGCTCTCCATCCATGCGGTATGAGGTGCATACCTTGATGGACTTGAAGCCATCGAAGATATCGAGGTGAGTGAGGGCGACTTCGGTCATCCCGTTGACCTGGACACTCAATCTGCCTGCCACGGCGTCAAACCAGCCGCACCGTCGTGGTCTGCCTGTGGTGGCTCCGTACTCTCCGGCTTTCTCCCGGATGAAGTGGCCAGTCTCGTCTTCAAGCTCGGTTGGCATCGGGCCGCCGCCCACGCGCGTGGCATAGACCTTGAATACGCCGATGACACCTTCGATATGGGTCGGGCCGATACCCGTGCCGATGGTTGCCCCTCCCGAAAGCGGGGAGGATGACGTAACGAAGGGGTAGGAGCCGAAATCAGTGTCCAACAGTGCCCCTTGAGCTCCCTCCAGCAGAATCCTGTCACCGCGCCGGATCGCATCATGGATAATCGGAAGAGTGTCCCTGATGTACTGCCGCAACTGTTTTCCGTAGTCGACGTACTGTTCGAGAATCTCGTCCAGCGGCAATGCGGCATGACCGTACATGGATGTGAGCAGCGCGTTCTTCTGCTCCATGACACTGGTGAGTCTTGATCGGAATCCGTCGACATCAAGCAGATCGCCGACCCTGATTCCTGTGCGGGCGACCTTGTCCACGAACGCGGGGCCGATGCCTCTCCGTGTCGTCCCGATGGCACTACTTCCCCTGCGCTCTTCCTCAAGGCCATCCAGAAGGGTGTGGTAGGGCATTATCACATGTGCCCTGTCGCTCACCACAAGATTGTGGCTTCCCACTCCGTGTTCTCGCAGCTCTGCGATCTCGCGGAGGAGGACGGCTGGATTCACGACGACGCCATTCGCTATGACGCATGCGACGTTGTCGTAGAAGATGCCCGAAGGAATGAGGTGAAGCTTGAAGGTGCCGTGAGGGTTCACCGTAGTGTGGCCTGCGTTGTCGCCACCTGCGAAACGCACCACCATATCGGCTTTGGCGGCAAGGGAGTCAATTACCTTGCCTTTTCCCTCGTCTCCCCACTGCCCTCCAACTAGAGCGACGACTGACATCAGATTCCCGTCTCCTTTCCTTTCCGCCACAGATAGACAAGTCGCTCGATGACGGTCACGGACGCAAAGAATCCGACGATGCAGACCGCAACGAACACGAGGCCTGTCAATAGGCCAAGCGTGAATACTATAGCCCTCTCCGGGCGAGTGCACAAACCGACCGAGCACTCGATTCCAAGGCCCTCGGCTCGCGCTCGCAGATAGCTCACCAGAAACGAGCTGACCAGCGCGACATAGCAAACGAGAGCACCGCTCATGTTGCCGGTCTTGACGAACCAGAGCGATAGACCCCCGAGAAGCAGCGCCTCGGAGACACGGTCGCTTGTGGAGTCCAGGATTGCGCCGAACGAAGAGAAGCGGCCTGTCGCACGTGCGAGTGCTCCGTCGGTCAGGTCGCAGAGGGCAGCCACAAAAAGGACTATCCCCGCTGCAAGGAACCTCCCGTCGGATGCCAGCCATGCTGCAACAAGCGTGATGGCGGTGCCGGCCACCGTGAGCATGTTCGGCGACACCCGGCTACGCCGGAGTGCGGCGACCAGCGGCCGCGAGAGGCGAGTGCCTATGTGTTTTCTGAGTTCCGGTAGATTTGCCATCCCTGACGTACGATGGGCCCGCGCTGGCGGGCCCCCGTCCAGTGTATTCAATGCCTGCAATGCAGCATGGACTTGAGCCTATTCTGCAGCAAGAAATGGTGCGGGCAGCGTCACAGGCTCTTCCTGGCACTCGCCGCTGATGAATTCCTCCGTCCTTCGGTGGGCTTCGTCGTCTGAGAACTGAACCGGTGGTGACTTCATGAAGTAGGACGCGGGTCCTACAATGGTGCCGCTCAGCCCGCGGTCAAGTGCCAACTTGCTGCATCTAATGGCGTCAATCACCACGCCAGCCGAGTTGGGACTATCCCACACCTCCATCTTCATCTCGATGAGCAGAGGAACATCGCCGAACGTCCGGCCTTCCATCCTGATGTGGCAGAACTTGCGGTCCTGAAGCCACGGCACGTAATCACTGGGTCCCACGTGTATGTTCTCAGCGCCGAGATCGTAGTCCAGCTGTGACGTAACGGCATTGGTCTTCGAGATCTTCTTTGACTCGAGTCGCTCGCGTTCGAGCATGTTCAGGAAGTCGGTGTTGCCGCCGAAATTGAGCTGATAGGTTCTCTCAAGCTTCACGCCGCGATCTCTGAACAGCCTTGTCAATACCCTGTGAGTTATTGTGGCGCCGACCTGGGACTTGATGTCATCGCCTATTACCGGCAGACCCCTGTCCGCAAACCGTTTCTGCCAGTAGGCTTCACGTCCGATGAACACCGGCATGCAGTTGATGAACGCGCACCCGGCAGCGAGAACCTGCTCGGCGTACCATTTGACCGCCTCTTCACTCCCCACGGGAAGGTAGTTCACCACAACGTCGGTCTTCGTCTCTTTGAGAACGCCCACAATGTCCGCCGTGGGCCCGGGAGCTTTCTCGATTATCTGCGAGAGATACTTGCCCAGGCCGTCGTGCGTCATGCCGCGATCGACCTTGACCCCGGTCTTTGGAACATCGCAGAACTTGAACGTGTTGTTTGGTGGGGAGTAGATTGCCTTCGCGAGGTCCTTTCCGACCTTGTTCTTGTCGATGTCGAAAGCCGCAACGAAGTTAATGTCGGATATGTGATAGCCCCCGAGTACCGTGTGCATCAGACCCGGAATCAACTCGTCCTGCTTGGCCTCGCGGTAGTAGTGGACGCCCTGCACGAGAGATGACGCGCAGTTGCCCACTCCTATGATCGCAACGTTCACACTTCCCATTCTGTCTGCCTCCTTGCCTCTGGTTCTTCCTGGTCCGTCTACGCGTTCCTCTGGCTCACAGTGTGATATGGCGCTTCGTGCCAATCCCGGCCACCGGAACGGTGGTTCCCGCACAGAGAGCGGCTGGTACCGTGTCGCCTTGCTCCCTTGTCGAAGACCCCGGCCCCTGGCTTGTGGTGAAGGGTCTACTGCGTGGTGCGACGATTGCGGACCATTTGAAATGCGACATAACCAAGTGGTTTGGTTGCCACTGCCGCCGGCACAGCCCGGCGTTTCTACAACTCTTCAACATTATACGATGCACTCGGGACTGTCAACACGTGTTCGGGTTGATGTGGACGAGTCCAGGCACTTGAAAAGGCCGCCCTTTTCCGCCATGCTGTGGCGTTGTAGTGCGGCTATTGTCGGCGTCAGATGCCCGTCGCGACAGAGAGGAGGAGTTGATAATGTCCGCTCAGCAAACGAGAGAGCAGATTCTGGATGAGGTTGAGAGAAAGGCAGGGGAATACGAGATTGAGTCCGGCTGCTGTTCCCAGGGCTGCCTCAGGGCGCTTCAGGAGCAGTTCGGCTTCGGAAACGCGGAGACATACAAGGCCGCCACGGCGATGCCGGGGATTGCACTGCGGGGCGAGACTTGTGGAGGCGTAGTCGGTGGCTTGATGGCCATAGGCATAGTGTACGGCCGCGAGGACCCCAAGGACATGGACGGCTTCTTCCGGGCGATAGCCTACGGCCGGAAGTTCTGCAAGCAGTTCGAGAAGGAATTCGGAACGGTCATGTGCCGGGATATCGTGAAGCAACGGTTCGGCAAGGAACTGAACCTCGCGAGTCCGGAGGATGCGAAAGAGTTCGTGAAGATGGACGGCTACAAGCGCTGCAGCTATGTGCCTGGACGGGCGGCCCGGCTGGTGGCGCAGATGATACTGGACAACGAGAAATAGGGCGCTTGTTCAACCGGCGATTGGATTATTGGGAGAAGTGCCCGGCCCGTGAGGGCCGGGCACTTTGAGTATGAACTAGTCTTCCAGCTCGACGACGACCTCGCAGTAAGGGGCGCCTTCGGGGAGCACCTTCGTGATGATGGGCGTCTTGACCTTGACCCCGAGCGCAGCGAAAGTACCTTGCTCCATCGCCTCAAGCAGGACGGTGCAGATTTTCGGGCACCTCTCGTAAGGCTTGGCCTGCGGACACTCGTACTCGTGCTTCACCGCCCGCTTCTTTCCATACTCGACCCACTCGCCGCGCACGCCGGCGTTGTTGTCCTCGAGGTCCATGATTCGGCCGAGGCACCGGGCGTCGCTCAGGTCGTCGATCTTCATTCTGCGTTGCATGGTGGGGGCGCGGCGTTGGCCAACCTCGTACATTGCCTTGCGCCCTATCTCCCATACGTCATCGCCATACTTCTCGGCGAGCGGCGCGAGCACCTCGGTCAGGAATATGCCCAGGGTCCGGCCGCCCAACTCGACCATCTTGAACACATCGGTTTCGGGAAGGAAGATAGTCTTTCTGTCTTCGCCCAGAGGCGGAACCTCGTCCACGTACTCCGCGATGTGTGTGCCCTGTTCGTACTTCCTCTCCAGTCGTGTTGCCATGAATTGAGTTCCTCCTTAGTCTACATGCGACAGCGCCCGTACCTTTGGCCGGGTTGGCATCCGTTTCGTTGGGGGCGGGACGCGTTCGACGTACGCTACCATCTTGGCCCGAGACTGTCAAAGGACGTGGCGCAGGGACACCGGAGCGGATGAGCTTCGGCGGATGTGTCCGGCTTGAGCGGTCCGCGACATTGTGGACACAGGTGCCGTTTTCTGATTCAATGCCGCTGTTCGCCCGGGCGCTCTTCCCTTGCAGTACCTTCGCCTTGGGCGTGTATTCTCATCGACGAAAGGAGTCCTTCCGTGGCAGCAAGCTACCAGTACTTCACTCTGGAGAAGGAGGGGGAGATCGCCACTATCGCGTTGAACCGGCCTGACAAACTGAACGCGTTCACCCTCCAGATGCTGTTTGAGTTCAAGAACATTGTTGAAGATCTTCGCATCGACCTGCGGACGCGTTTCGTCATCATCACGGGGGAGGGCAGGGCTTTCTGTTCGGGCATTGATGTCATGAAAGAGGCGCGGGATGATTGGTACGCTGACCCGCGTCAGCCGAACGAGCGCATCTTCCAGGAGAACGGGCAGAACATCTTGCGTGATTGGGCCAACCTGCATCAGATCACTGTCGCCGCCGTGAACGGACCATGTATTGGTCTCGGCCTGGGTCTCGTGACTCTGTGTGACTTCCGGGTGGTGGCGGAGAACGCCTATTTCAGCATTCCGGAGACTTCGATTGGCATCGGCTACTCGGTCAGCTGTCTCTATCCGCTCCTGGCGTTGATTGGCCCGGCGCAGGCTCGAAGGATGATAATGACAGGTGACAGAGTGACGGCTCAAGAGGCGAAGACCATCGGATTGGCGCACAGCGTCGTTGGCTCCGAAGACCTCATGAGCGCGTCGCTCGAGCTGATCGGGAAGCTCTCGACAAAAGGGCCGACGGCTCTCAGGATCGTGAAGCGTATGATAAACGCGGCTACAATTGCCCAGACTGCCGACCTGGCTGCCATGGAACCGGAACTGGTCCAGGCGTTCTACAATGCGACCGGGGACATCGAGGAAGGGTTGAATGCCTACAGGGAGAAACGCGAACCTCACTTCCATCTTGAGACCGACTGACGTGTCGCCGCGAGAAGCAACAGGAGTGCGGGCCTTATGGTGGTAGCCGAGACTGCCCATGCCGGAGCCAACGGTGGCTCTCCGTTGATGGTGTCCGTTCGGGGGTTCGTAGCCCGTGTGACACTCAACCGTCCGAAGAGAAGCAACGCTCTGGACAGAGCCCTGCTTCTTGCGCTGAAGAGAGCCTTCTCTGGTTTGCGCCGGGCCCCCGATGTCAGAGTGGTTGTGCTGTCGGGAGCAGGTAGATCGTTCTGCTCCGGCGTTGACATAAGTGAAGAAGGGCGAAGCGAGTTCTACAAAGCACCACAGCAGATTGAGCGACTGTATCAGGAGAACGGCCAGGAGATTGTCCGGGGTCTCCAGTCTCTGCCACAGGTGACGATTGCCGAAGTCAACGGCCCCGCCATTGGCTGGGGCACGTGCCTGGCCACCGCATGCGATTTCAGAGTCGTCTCTGACGAGGCCTTCTTTCGCATCCCGGAGATCGGCCTTGGCATGTACTATGACGTTGGTTGTCTCTATGGCTTGCTGTCCCTGGTGGGGCCTGCCCAGGCGAAACGCATGACAATGACGGGAGAAGACATCGGCGCTGCGGAGGCCCTTTCCATGGGACTTGCAGACAGGGTTGTCTCACCGGCCGGACTGTCTGCGGAAACGCTGAGACTTGCGGCGTCCCTGGGTGCGCGCAACAGCGCTGCGCTCCGCAGCGTCAAGAGACAGATGTGCGCTGCGACGGTCGCTGCAAAACGTCATCTTGGCCTGATGGAACTCGAACTGACCACGGCATACTACGGCAGTAACAGCGACGGAATCGAAGGGCTCGCTGCCCGCAAGGAAGCGCGCAGCCCTGTGTTTGCGCGTGAGTCCGGGGATATCGGAATCGGACGGAAAAGGAATCGCAGATAGGAGGAGAGATACATGGATTTTCATCTGAGTGAGGCGGAGCAGATGCTTCAGACTACCGCGCGTGATTTCGCGAAAAACGAGATTGAACCGGTTGCGGCGGCGATTGATGAGGCCAACGTCTTTGCGATGGCCAATTTCAAGAAGCTCGCGGAGGTGGGATTCACCGGTCTCGCAATACCGCCCGAGTATGACGGCAGTGGCGGTGATGTCATGGAGCTCGTTCTGGTCATGGAGGAGCTTGCCAAGGCGTGTGCCTCAACGTGCGACATCGTTGACGCGCACATCAGCCTGTGTGCCCGCCCGATACTGCTCTACGGTAATGAGGAGCAGAAGCAGAAGTATCTGCCTCCGCTTTGCCGCGGAGAGAAAGTCGGCGCGTTCGCAGTTACCGAGGCCGAGGCCGGCAGCGATATCGCAAACATCAAGACGACTGCGGTGCGTGACGGCGATTTCTACGTGCTCAATGGCTCGAAACTCTTCATCACGAACGGGCCGGTGTGCAACACCATCGTTGTGTTTGCCGGCATCCCTGACCTTGCGCCGCGTGGAATGACGGCTTTCATCGTGGAGGCAGACATGCCCGGATTCAGCCGTAGCCCTCAGTACGAGAAGGTCGGCATGAAGGGCGCCTCCAACGCCGAACTCATCTTCGACAACCTCCGGGTGCCAGTGGCGAACCGGCTTGGCGATGAAGGAAAAGGCATGAAGATCTGCCTGAGTACGCTGGATGAAGGCCGAATCGGTATCGCTGCCCAGGCCGTCGGCATCAGCCAGGCTATCCTCCAACGATGTATCGACTATGCCAAAGAGAGGAAGCAGTTCGGCAAACTGATTGGAGAGCATCAGGGCATGCAGTGGATGCTCGTTGACATGGCCTGTCGGCTCGAGTCGGCCAGGCTTCTCCTCTACCGCGCCGCGCGAACGATGGACGAGGGCGCGAACCCCGTTAAGGCAGCGGCCATGGCGAAACTGGTCGCGACTGAGACGTGCATGGACATGGCTGTCAAGGGCATACAGATATTCGGTGGCTATGGATACATGATGGACTCGCCGATGCAGCGCTACTTCCGCGACGCGAAGTTGACCCAGATTTATGAAGGCACGTCGGAGGTGCAGCGAATGGTTATCGGCCGCGAACTGCTTCGCTGATGAGGGCTACGCCCTGAACGAAATGGCTGCCGCCAGCCGCGGCCTTCCTGTCCTCTCCCTGCAACGGGCAAGCGGGGAGAGACCGCAAGGGACAGGTCAGGCAGCTCCATTTTCCGTCGCCCCGGCAAAGGGAGCATACTTGTCGCACCATATCCGCAGTCTGGAACGGAGCTAAGCAATGAAGACGAAACAGGAATACATCGACAGCCTTCGGCGCCTCAACTTCGAGGTCTACATGTTCGGGGAACTGATGACCGATATCGTTGACCATCCGCTTGTCAGACCGTCGATGAATGCGGTTGCGGCTACGTACGAACTCGCGCAGGGTGAGATTATGACGGCGACGTCGCATCTCACAGGGAAGCGCATCAATCGCTTCACCCATATCCATCAGAGCGCCGCTGACCTGGTGCAGAAGTCCAGGATGGGGAGACTGATGGGGGCCTACACAGGCACCTGTTTCCAGCGCTGCGCCGGGATGGACGCCCTCAATACGCTCTCGGTTGTGACGTATGACATCGACCGCAAGCATGGGACTCCCTACTATGAGAGATTTCTGAAGTACCTGAGGTATGTGCAGGACGAGGACCTTGTCTGTGATGCGGCCATGACGGATTCCAAGGGGGACCGAAGGTTGCGGCCCGCTCAGCAGGCGGACCCGGACCTATACCTGCACGTTGTGCGAGAAGAGGAGGATGGAATCGTCGTAAGAGGGGCGAAGTTGCACCAGACCGGGGCATTGAACTCACACGAGATTATTGTCGTGCCGACTCGTGCGATGCGAGAAGAGGACAAGGACTACGCAATATCCTTCGCCATTCCCAGCGATTCGAAGGGGATCGTGTACATCTACGGGCGGCAGCCAAGCGACACCCGGAAACTGGAAGGGAAGACCTTCGATGTGGGCAATCTCTTCTATGGAGGGCATGAGTGCCTGATGGTTTTCGACGATGTCTTCGTCCCCTGGGAGCGCGTGTTCATGTACCGGGAGTACGAGTTCGCTGCAGGACTCGTCGAGAAGTTCGCCTCATACCACCGCCAGAGCTACGCCTGTAAGTCAGGCATGGGGGACGTGCTGATCGGGGCCACGCAGACGATTGCCGAATACAATGGGATAGCCGACGCGCCTCATGTCAGGGACAAGATTGTCGAGATGAACCATCTGAATGAGACCATCTTCTGTTGCAGCCTCGCGTGCGCGTATGAGGGTGCTGCCGAGCCGTCAGGAACCTACTATGTCAACTCGCTGATGGCCAATATCACCAAGCTACACGTGACGCAGGTGCCCTACGAGCTGGCACGGATGGCGCAGGAGATAACGGGTGGCGCCGTTGTAACCTTGCCTTCAGAGAAGGACTTCAGACACCCCCGAATTGGCAAGTACGTGGCGAAGTACATGAAGGGCGTTGAGGGCGTGTCTGCGGAGGACAGAATGCGAGTGATCAGGCTTATTGAGGGTCTCACGATGGGCCTGGGAGCCGTGTGCTACCTGCCGGAGTCGATGCATGGTGCAGGTTCGCCCCAGGCGCAGCGCATCATGATTGCCAGACAGACGAATCTCAAGATGAAGCAGAAGGCTGCGCTTCGCCTGTGCGGCGTGGAGTAGAGAACCCGTGACTACGGAGACCTGTTGAGGTCTTCCATAATCTGGAGCACTTCAGTCCCGCGCTCGATGGAGTCGTCGTATTCGAAGGCGAAGTCGGGAGCATGTCTCATCCTGAGGTTCGTGGCGACTTCCTTCTTGATGAATCCGGAGGCGGCCGCGAATCCCTTGAGGGCTTGGGTTCGCGCCTCCTCGTCTCCCAGGACGCTGACGTAGACTCTCACGTGTCGCAGGTCCTCGGAGAGCAAGACTCCGGTTATCGAGATGAGGCCGGAGAGCCGCGGGTCATTGATGTCCTTCTCAAGGATCCGGCTGATTTCCTGCTGAATGGCCCGATTGAGCCGCTGCGTTCGTCTGGACACATCAGCCTCCCGTCGCAGCCAGCCGTGTCAGTCCACAGAGGTAGACCGGTGCGCCGGCGCGCTAGCTGGCCTTTTCTCGCCGGTAGAGTTCGATGATGTCGCTCACCTGTATGTCCCCAAAGGGGTCGAAGCCGACTCCGCATTCCAGACCAGCATTGACCTCGTTGACGTTGTCCTTGAAGCGCCGGAGGCTCGTAATCTGTGGTTCGGCCACGACCTCCCCGCCGCGCACAACCTGCACCTTCGTGGCGCCTCGCCACACTCTTCCCTCCCTGACGAACAGGCCGGCGATCTTGCCTTGCTTTCCGCCGGGGAAGACGGCCCGCACTTCGGCACGACCGGCCAGGACATCCACGTAGGTTGGCTTGAGCATTCCCTTGAGGGCAGCTGCCATGTCCTCCTCGAGGCGATAGACAATGTCGTATCGCTGGATGCCGACGCCCGCGTCATCAGCCAGTTGTTGCACACCGGGAGCAGGTTTCGTGTTGAAGCCGATGATGATTCCCTTGTATGCCGACGCAAGGACGATGTCGGACTCCGTTATCGCGCCACTCGCGGCATGGACGATTCTCGCTCGTACTTCCTCTGTGCTGAGTTGCTCGATGCTCGTTCTAATCGGCGCGATGCTTCCCTGCACATCGGTCTTGAGGATGATGTTCAGTTCCTTGATTTGCCCCTCGCCTATCTGACTCGACAGGGCGCTGAGACTCAGCCGGGCAGCGCCGGCAGTCTGCTGGCGTTCCTCTGCAGTAGTGCGAGCCTGCTTGTCATCCGAGTACACGCTGAACAGCACTCCGGCCAGAGGTACTCCGCTAAGGCCCAGAACCTCGGCAGGCGCAGAAGGCCCGGCGGAGGTGATGCGTTTTCCCTGATCGTCGAACATTGCCTTGATCTTGCCCCACACGCTGCCGGCAACCACAGCATCACCAATGCTCAGTGTGCCTCTCTGCACGAGGAGCGTTGCGAGCGAACCGCGTGCCTTGTCCAGCTGGGATTCAATGACGACGCCCTCCGCATTGCCGACGGGGTCAGCCTGGAGGTCCAGGACGTCGGCCACGAGAAACAGATTCTCAAGCAGTTCGACCACGCCGTCACCGGTCTTGGCCGATATGGGGACGCACACGGTATCCCCTCCCCACTCCTCGATGACGAGCCCGGCCTCAACCAGTTGCTGCTTCGTGCGGTCGATATTCGCCTCGGGCCTGTCGGTCTTGTTGATTGCGACGACGATTGGGACTGCTGCGGCCTTGGCGTGGTCGATTGCCTCTCGTGTCTGAGGCATGACGCCGTCGTCAGCCGCCACTACGAGAACCACGATGTCGGTCGCATGAGCGCCCCGTGCCCGCATCTCAGTGAAGGCCCGGTGTCCCGGAGTGTCAAGGAAAGTGATAGTGCGGTCATTTACGGTGCTCTGGTACGCACCCATGTGCTGCGTTATTGCCCCTGCTTCCTGGGCCGTTACGTTCGTATTCCTGATATTGTCAAGCAGCGTGGTCTTGCCATGATCAACGTGCCCCATGATTGTCACGACGGGGGGGCGTTGCGCAAGTGTCTCACTCCGCTCGGTCTTCTTGTCGGAAGTGGCAACCTGCTGCTTCCGGATGACGACCTGGAAGCCGAGGTCTTGAGAGACGCGCCCTGCTGTCTCGAAGTCAACCACCTGATTGACGTTCGCCATGATACCGCGCCGCATGAGCTGCTTGACCACGCGCGCCACGTCCACCTGGAGCGTCCCTGCCAATTGCTTCACTGTCATGGAGCCAATGCCCAGCTCCACCTGCTGGACGACAGTGCGGCCGCTTTCGACCCTCTGGGGTGCTTGTCGTGGGGCCGGTCGCCTATTCCTCTTCCTTGTATTCCTGCGCGCTATGGGTCTTCTCATCAAGGTTCAACTCCTGAAACCTGCCTGCGCATTGTAGCAGAGCCACTCGGTCCGTGTCGGAAAGGCTTGTTCGCAGAGCGCGCTCTATTCGAGCTCCCTTAGCAATGCGTTTCCAGCACTCACTCGAGGCACACACATACGCACCCCGACCTTGCTCGCGGGCCGAGGTGTCAACTGCAACCCCAGCATCGGGGGTGCGTACAATTCTGATCAGCAGGCGCTTGTCTTTCTTTGCGCCGCACACGATACACGTACGCTGCGGTACATGCCTAGGGCTCATCCGGTTGCTCGTGATATGTCTTCTTCTTCTTGCCCTTTGATCTGCCCCTGTCGTTCCGGGGTCCTCCGCGGGTTCTGGGCAATATGTCTTCGGCAAAGCGAAGGACTGACTGTCCTGGCTTCGCCGAGTTATCCTCGAACCTGAATACCTCGCTGTCAAGCAACTGTTGGAGTGTCTCGCCCTTGGGTTCCGGCTCCTCCTCCGTCGAAGGTTGCGGCTCAATGGGCGTGGGTTCAGCCGCCTCCGACGGTGCCGCGGCTACGACCGGCGGTTCTTCCTGCGCCTTGGGTTCCTCGGGCACAGTTTCCTTCCCGACGGTTACCGGCTGCTCCTTCTGCTCCTTCGGGGCCTCCGGTTCAGGACTGGGCTCCTCGGGAATCTCCACTTCAGTCACAGCCTTCTCGGCTTCGTCGGGGACACTTGTGTGGTCGACCTCAGCGGCCGAACTGCTCTTGATGTCGATTCTCCACCCGGTCAGCTTTGCTGCCAGGCGTGCGTTCTGGCCGCCACGGCCGATGGCGAGCGAGAGCTGCTTGTCAGGCACAATGACGGTTGCCGTTCGGAGACCTTCATCAAGGGAGATTTCTACGACTTGTGCAGGACTCAGGGAGTTCGCAATGAAGACTGTGGGGTCTTCATCCCACTCCACTACGTCTATCTTCTCGCCGTTGAGGTGATTGACGACACTCTGCAGCCGTATGCCGCGTGGTCCAAGACAAGAGCCCACAGGCTCGATGGATTCCTGGTGACTTGAGACGGCCACCTTGCTCCTGTGTCCGGGATCGCGGGCTACCGCGCGAATCTCGACGACCCCGCCATGTATCTCGGGAATCTCAATCTCGAAGAGCCGCCGGACCAGGTTCGGGTGGGTTCGCGAGAGCATCACCCTGGGGCCCCGGCCCTCCTGGCTTGCCTGCAGCAGATAGAACTTGAGTTGCTGTCCAGCGTGATACCGCTCGCTGGGCAGTTGCTCACTGAGCGGCAGTATCGCCTCTCTCCTGCCGAGGCTTACGTATACAGCGTTGGGTTGAGCGAAGTGAACGGTGCCGGTCACGACCTCGCCCTCTTTGCCAACGAACTGCTCGAACGCAGCGTGGTGCTCTGCCTCCCTCAGGCGCTGAAGCACCACCTGGCGGGCAATCTGAGCGGCGATGCGGCCCGCACCTTTGGGGGTGGATTCAATCTCGACGATGTCTCCACTCGTGGCATCTCTACGAATCTTGCGTGCGTCGGCCTGCGATATCTCCTTGTCGGTGTCAGTCACAGGGTCTGCGACTGTCTTGACGAGGTACACCCGAATGTCCCCGCTGATTGTGTCAATCTTGACGGCCACGTCTTGTTCCGCCGAGAACACTTCCTTCTTGTACGCGGAAACAAGTGCGGCCTCTAGTGCATCGAGTATGATTTCCTTGGGAAGGTTACGCTCGGAGGACAGTTGGGTGATAGCTGCCATGAACTCCGTTTTCATCGTTGCTTCCTTCGGCCCGCCAAATACGCACACCAACAAAAAAGTGGGCTGAACCCACTTCTGCAGCGCGTATAGGGAGAAACACCTGTGAGTATAGCAAGGAATGGCCCGAAAACACAATCGATTGTGCCCCTGTTGTTAACGGTCTACGATTCTGTCTTGCCCGGGCAGATGAGTGACACATGAGACATGCAACGTCACTAGTGCCGGGCTATGAATCTATACGAGCGGACCCTCGAACGTGGGCGTCCGGCGAATCTGACGGAGCTATCGAGGAGGGCGCGACAGCGTCTGAACTGGTTTGACTCCTGCCACGCTCATGGCGAGAACGCCAGGCTGACGTGCCGCCACTTCGGCAGCTCACCACAGGCGCTCTACCACTGGAAGAAGCGCTACTCCGGGAGTCATCCGGGGAGTCCGGAGGATTGGTAGTGTTGTCCCATGCACGTGCCACAGCTTTGTTGTTCCGTGGAACTGGTTGAGGCTGTGTGCGAACTGAGGGAGGAGTGCCTCCTCCGGGGCAGAGACAAGCTGGCAGCGCTGCCGCACGGCAAGGGCCATCGACGCTTGGTATCCACAGTCGGCAGAATACTGCAGCGACTCAGGGCGCTCGGCGTGTAGCGCGAGCCGGTGGAGAACCACATAACCACTACGACCGAAAGGAGGTGGTGCGTCACCAGTGATTTGCACGAGTACAACCCTTTGACAACGGCTCGCACATGGTGATAAAGTGTCCGCTCGGGGTTTGCTGCGAAGCACAGGTTTCTCTTCAATATCGGATGGAGCCAGCTAGTTAGGGCTCGGGGATTTTGTGGAGCGGAGCCGTTGCGTGACTAGCTGGCTCTTTTGATTGCCCAGCAAGGAAGGTGGGTTACGTATGCCGACCATCAATCAGCTTGTAAGAAAAGGCAGGAAGAAGCTCGTCTCGAAGACGAAGGCTCCGGCGCTGCATTACGTTCAGAACGCGGCCAGAACCCGGATCATCTGGACCAAGGGAGCTCCCTTCAAGAGGGGCGTGTGTATCCAGGTGAAGACGGTCACGCCGAAGAAGCCTAACTCGGCCCTGCGGAAGATTGCCCGGGTGCGTCTTACCAATGGGTTAGAGGTCAATGCGTATATTCCGGGAGAGGGACATAACTTGCAGGAGCACTCCGTTGTGATGATCAGGGGTGGCCGAGTGAAGGACCTGCCCGGCATCAGGTACCACATCGTCCGCGGCGTTTTGGACACCGAAGGCGTGGCCAATCGCAAGCAGGGCAGAAGCCTCTACGGGGCCAAGCGCCCGAAGTAGTAACAGTCGACACTGAGGTGGGGAGACATGCCCAGAAGAGCCAAGAGAGTCAAGAAGCGCGTAATCGTGCCAGATGCCAAGTACGGCAGCGTTGACGTCGCCAAGTTCGTCAACAAGATAATGCTGTGCGGAAAGAAGTCCACGGCTTCACGGATCGTGTACGGCGCGATGGATATCGCTGCCCAGCAGGTGGAGTCGGAACCTGTCGAGTTGCTGGCGAAGGCCGTTGAGAGTGCGACACCCTTGATTCGCGTCAAGCCGCGTCGCGTAGGCGGCGCCACGTATCAGGTGCCGATGGAAGTGGACAAGAAGATAGGCCGAGCGCTCGCCATGCGGTGGCTCATCGTGGCCGCGCGGGCACGCGCAGGCAAGTCCATGGAAGAGAAACTGGCCGCCGAGCTGGTGGCCGCGGTTCAGGGTAGGGGCTCGGCCGTGAGAAGACGGGAAGAAATCCACAGGATGGCAGACGCAAACAAGGCCTTCGTCCACTACCGCTGGTGAAATATCTACAATGAAGGCTGTTCTTGAATCGAAGGGAAGTGTGATGACGCGCTCGTTTGCACTGGATAAGGTGCGGAACATCGGAGTCATCGCGCATATCGATGCGGGGAAGACGACCGTTACGGAGTGCATCCTGCATCACACCGGTCGTACGTACAAGATCGGTGGCGTGGACGAGGGAACAGCCGTCATGGACTGGATGGACCAGGAGCGCGAGCGGGGTATCACCATTACTTCCGCTGCTACTACATGCGAGTGGTCTGACTATCGCATCAATCTGATTGACACTCCAGGACACGTGGATTTCACCGCTGAAGTGGAGCGGAGCCTCCGCGTGCTCGATGGAGGAGTAGTTGTCCTGGATGCGGTGGCAGGGGTCGAGGCTCAGTCCGAGATGGTCTGGCGCCAGGCGGACCGATACCGCGTGGCCAGGATCTGTTTCGTGAACAAAATGGACAGAGTCGGTGCGGACTTCTATCGCACCGTGTCCATGATAGAGTCGCGGCTCAATGCGACAGCGGTTCCGATTCAGCTCCCGTTGGGGGTTGAAGGGGAATTCCGGGGGGTGATTGACCTCATTGAGAGGAAGACCATCACCTTCGAGGAAGGTACTCGGGGTGCTGTTTCGGTCGGGGACATACCAGATGGCGAGAGAGACAACGTGGCGAGATATCGTCATGTCATGATTGAGAAGCTGGCGGAGAAGGATGACACGATTCTCCTGCCGTATCTCGAAGGCCAGGAGATCCCTGTGTCATTGATCAGGGAGTCGGTCAGGCGCCTGACGGTGGCAAACCGAATCGTGCCTGTGCTGTGTGGCAGTGCCCTGAAGGGCAAGGGCGTTCGACCTCTGCTCGACGCGATTACGTGGTATCTGCCCTCGCCGCTTGATGTGCCGGACGTAATCGGGTTTGACCCGAGGAGTTCGGGAGAAGTCGTGTGCTCTGCGCGAGACGAGGAGCCTCTCGCCGCGCTGGCTTTCAAGGTAGTCTCGGACCCGTTCATGGGGCGCCTCACCTATGTGAGGATCTATTCCGGGAGGATGGAATCAGGGGCTCAAGTGCTCAATGCCGTCAAGTCGAAGCGGGAGCGGATTGGAAGGCTCTACTTGATGCATGCCAATCGACGCGAAGAAGTAACCGAGGCTGATGCAGGGAGTATTGTGGCGGCCGTTGGTTTGAGAGGCAGTTCGACTGGCGACACGCTGTGCAGCCCTGCCCGCCCTGTCGTGTTTGAGGCAATACGGTTTGCAGAGCCGGTTCTGTCCATGGCGATTGAACCCAAGGCGAAATCGGACGGGGACAAATTGGAAGATGTGCTGGGGAAACTTGCTGACGAAGACCCCAGTTTCAAGGTGCGCCAGAACTCCGACACAGGGCAGGCGTTGATCATGGGGATGGGTGAACTTCACCTTGAGGTCATGGTCGACCGGATGGCGCGTGAATTCGGCATCCAGGTGAATGTCGGGAAGCCGCGCGTGGCCTACCGTGAAGCCATCACTCGTGCCGTTCAGTCCGAGGGCAGATTCGTGCGCCAGACCGGAGGCAGGGGGCAGTACGGTCACGTGTGGCTCAAGCTGGAGCCTGGAGAGCGTGGCAGTGGATACAAGTTCGTGGACGCAGTCAAAGGCGGCACGATACCCCGAGAGTATATCTCTGCCGTGGCAGCAGGAGCGCGTGAAGCCATCGAGACAGGTGGCCCCGCCGGGTATCCGGTGGTTGATGTCCAGGTGACGGCGTTCGACGGGAGCTACCACGATGTGGATTCGTCCGAGTTGGCTTTTAAGATAGCAGCGTCGATGGGCGTGAAGGCGGGCCTCCCGAAGGCACGGCCGGTGCTGCTCGAGCCAATCATGAAGCTTGAGATAGTGGCGCCCTCGCAGTTCACCGGGGACATCATTGGTGACATCAATGCACGGAGGGCGAGAATCGAACGGATCGACACACAGGGTGACTCATCCGTCGTTGGCTGCCTTATTCCTCTGGGCGAGACCTTCGGTATTGCGACCGCTCTGAGGTCCCTGAGCCAGGGAAGAGTATCGCACACGATGGAGTTTGCCCTGTATGAGCAGGTTCCGGCGGCGGTTGCGGAGCAAATAGTGAATAGAGCAGGGGCCGTTAGATGAGCAGTCAGAAAGTGCGAGTGAAGGTCAAAGGCTTCGACCATCGGCTTGTGGACCAGGCTGTCCACCAGATAGTCGAGGCTGTGGAGAGCGCCGGGGGTATCGTTGTTGGACCGGTGCCGTTGCCCACGAGAATAGAGAAGTTCTGCGTGATACGCGGGCCGAACATCGATAAGGACTCTCGCGAGCAATTTGAGATTAGAACTCACAAGCGGCTCATCGATATTCAGCAACCGACGGCTAAGGCAATCGATGCGCTGACGCAGATAAACGTGGCGTCAGGCGTGGAAATTGACATCAAGCTGTGAAGGAATTAGGAGCATTTTCGTGCGTGGCATCATCGGCAAGAAGATAGGAATGACTCAGCTGTTCTTGGAGAACGGCGACTGCGTTGCCACGACGGCGATCGAGGCTGGTCCCTGTGTTGTCACGCAGGTCAAGACTCGCGATAAGGATGGCTACGACGCCGTTCAACTTGGATTCGGCAATTCGAAGCGCCTGACCAAGGCCGAGAAAGGCCATCTGCACGGCCTCGGGGACTTTCCGTGTCTGCACGAGTTTCGAACTACCGCTGGAGCGGCCGCGGTCGGCGACAACGTCGACGTAGGTATCATGGCTCCCGGTGATGTGCTGAAGGTCACGGGTCGCTCGAAGGGGCGCGGTTTCGCGGGAACCGTCAAACGTCATCATTTCAGTGGAGGCCCCAAGACCCACGGGCAATCCGATCGCCATCGTGCTCCGGGCTCGATTGGTGCGGGGACCTCTCCGGGGCGGGTGTTGAAAGGCAAGCGGATGTCGGGTCACATGGGAAGTGAGCAGGTGACCGTGCGCAACTTGACGGTCGTTAGTGTTGATACTGAGCGCAACCTGCTGTTTGTACGCGGCGCGGTGCCGGGAGCGAATGGTGGCTTGCTCATCGTTCAGAAGGTGGGTGAATAAGGTGAATATTGCTGTCCACAACCTGCAAGGGGATGTCGTGGGAGAAGTGGAACTTCAGGACGGCGTCTTTGACGTCCCCTTCCGGCAGGACGTTGTTCATCAAGCGGTAGTTCGCTTGCTTGCCAACAGGCGCCAGGGAACCGCCGCAACGAAGACCAGGGGCGAAGTTGTCGGCAGTACGCGCAAGCTCTTCTCTCAGAAGGGCACGGGTCGCGCTCGCCGTGGTAGTGTCAAGTCGCCTGTACTGCGGGGTGGAGGAGTTGCGTTCGGTCCGCACCCGCGCTCCTATCGCCAGCAAATGCCTCGCAAGATGCGGCGGTTGGCGTTCAAATGTGCGCTCTCGATGAAGATGAGAGAAGGAGGGGTCTGGGCGGTGGACGAGTTGGGTATGGAGCGACCCCGAACGAAGGACGTTGTGGCGCTGTTGTCGAGCGCCGGGCAGCCTCGCACCACCTTGATCTTGACATCGGATACACAGTCTGCGCTTGCCCTTTCTGCTCGCAATGTTGTTGGCACTACGGTCAGGGAATGCTCTCTTGTGAGCACTCTCGACGTGATGTCGTCGCACAAGGTCATAGCGACTGTCTCCGCACTCCGCATGATGGAGTCACTCTGGGGGAGCAAGGAGAGTGGCAATGAATCTGCATGACATCATTCGGCGGCCGTTGATTACGGAGAAGGCCACTGATCTTCAGGCGCAGGACAAGTACGTATTTGAAGTGGCAACGACTGCGAACAAAGTGCAGGTGAAGACCGCCGTGGAGAAGGCGTTCAACGTGCATGTTGTCGATGTGAATGTGATAACCGTGCCGGGCAAGATGAAGAGGCGCGGAAGACGGCAGGTGGCAACCTCACCCTGGAAGAAGGCTGTAGTCAGCCTGAGAGCCGGCGACAAAATCGCTTATTTTGAGGGCGTGTAATGGGTTCAGTGCTCAAGTGGCGCAAGAAGAAAATCAGGAAGCATCAACACAAGAAGCTGTTGAAGAAGACCAGATGGCAGAGACGGCATGGCTAGTCAGCGGGCGAAGAGGATGCTGACAAGTAGTAGAGGAAGCAGGATTCATGGCGCTTAAGACATATAAGCCGACATCTCCCGGCAGGAGAGGCAAGGTATCAGTCATCTCGGAGGAGCTCACCAAGACTGCTCCAACGAAGTCGCTGCTTCTTCCTCTGAAGAAACACGCGGGTCGGAACAACCGTGGCGTGATTACGGTCAGGCACCGTGGCGGTGGCAGCAGGCGAAAGCTGAGGCTTATCGATTTCAAGAGAAACAAGATGGATGTGCCGGGTCGTGTTGCCAGCATTGAGTACGACCCCAACCGCTCGCCGCGAATCGCGCTTGTCAACTACGTTGATGGTGACAAGCGCTACATACTCGCCCCGCTTGGCATCGAGGTGGGTGATACTGTGACGGCCGGCCGTGATGCTCCCATCAGACCGGGGAACGCATTGCCGGTGGACTCTATCCCGGTCGCCACACAGGTCCACAATGTGGAGCTCGTGCCCGGAAAGGGCGGGCAGATCGTGCACAGCGCTGGAGGTTCAGCGCAGGTGATGAGCAAAGAGGGCAAGTACGTGGTGCTTCGCCTTCCTTCCCAGGAGTTGCGCCGCATCCACTGTGAGTGTTGGGCAACGGTGGGGCAGCTCGGAAACACAGAGCACAAGAATGTGAAACTTGGCAAGGCGGGGGCGAAGCGGTGGCTTGGGATTCGGCCCACTGTGCGCGGTTCGGCCATGACGCCTCGCGACCATCCTCACGGTGGTGGGGAGGGGCGAGCGCCCAGGGGAATGCCACCGAAGACCCCGTGGGGCAAACCTGCCCTCGGGAAGAAGACCCGCGGGCGGAGGAAGGTTTCTGATCGCTTCATAGTTAGGCGGAGAAAATAGAATGTCGAGATCGCTGAAGAAAGGGCCGTATTGTCATCCCAAGCTGTTGAAGAAAGTCGATGCGCTCAACAAGTCGGGTGAGAAGTCAATCATCAAGACGTGGGCTCGTGCATCGACGGTCTTTCCGTCCATGATCGGGCACAACATCGCGGTCCATAATGGACGTAAGCACGTGCCGATATTCATTACCGAGAACATGGTCGGCCACAAGCTGGGCGAGTTCGTCTCTACGTACACGTTCAGAGGGCACGGGGCCAAGAGCAAGTCTTCAGGGAAACGGTAGGATTGCGTTAGATGAAGGTAAAGGTCGTTGCGAAGGATATAGGTATACCGGCGCGCAAGATGCGGCTAATGGTGGACTTGGTGAGAGGCAAGAAGGTGGACGAGGCCCTCACGATTCTCAAGTTCATGCCCAGTCCGGCCGCTCGCATTGTGGCGAAGGTCGTGAAGTCTGCGGCTGCGAATGCGGAGAACAACTTCCAGTTGCCCTCTCCTGACTTGCGCATAGTTAGCATCTATGCAGATGAGGCAAGAACGTTGAAACGGTTTCGCCCGAAGGCGCGGGGCAGGATTAACCCCATATTGAAGCGCTCGAGCCATGTCACCGTGTTCGTGGAGGAGGCCTAGACTTGGGTCAGAAAGTACATCCCGTGGGTTTCAGGCTGGGCATTACGAAGGGCTGGTTGGCCAAGTGGTACGCCGACAAGGGTTACGCGGCGCTGCTGCAACAAGACCTACAGCTGCGGAAGGTGCTCGCGCGCCGAGCGCGGGAGAGCGGAATCGCCCGCGTTGAGATTGAGCGACCGGGGAGTGAGGTCCTTGTGACTGTGTACTCGGCCCGCCCGGGCATCCTGATTGGCCGTGGAGGCCAGAACGTTGAAGCGCTTCGTGTGGAACTGGAGCGAATCGCCAAGGAGCGCGTGAGGCTTACCATTCGAGAGGTCGACCAGCCAGAGCTGGTTGCGGCCCTGGTGGCCTTCAATGTCGCAGAGCGGCTGGAGTCCCGAGTGCCCTATAGGCGGGTGATGAAGCAAGCGTCGTTCAGGAGCGTGCAGGCTGGGGCACAGGGTGTCAAGATAACTGTTGGCGGCCGTCTCGGTGGTGCCGAGATTGCCCGCTCACATACGGTTCACGAAGGCAGGATGCCACTGCATACCCTGAGAGCCGATATCGACTACGGCTTTGCTGAGGCGCGCACGATGATGGGGCGCATCGGTGTCAAGGTATGGATTTTTCGAGGTGAGATTCTGCCCGAGGTGAGGAGGCGTAGTGCTACAACCGAAACGAGTGAAGTATCGTAAGGTTCATCGTGGCCGCAGGGCCGGTTCTGCCCATAGCGGTAACACGGTTGCTTTCGGAGAATACGGACTGCGTGCCGATGCGAATGCCTGGATTACGGCCAGGCAGATTGAGGCGGCGCGGCGCGTGTTCGTGCGGTTCCTGAGACACGGCGGGAAACTGTGGATACGCGTGTTTCCTGACAAGGTTGTCACCAAGAAACCCGCAGAGACCAGGATGGGTGGTGGGAAGGGCGCACCCGAAGAGTGGGTGGCTGTCGTCAAGCGCGGACGTATGATGTTCGAGTTGGCTGGTATCGGAGAAGAAGCCGCGAAGAAGGCGATTCGCCTCGCGTCGTACAAGCTTCCAATCGGGACCAGTCTGGTGGCACGAGAGGTGAGCGACGTTGAAATCTGAGGAAATCAGGGTTCTCTCCGATGGAGAGATACAGAAGAAGATAGAAGAGGCTGACCTTGAGTTGCTCAAGCTTGGCATACGGGCAGCGAGCAGGCAATTGGTGAACCATCGTGAGCTTGTGAGGGTCAAGAAGAGGGTGGCCCGGATGAAGACGATTCTACGAGAAAGAAATCTAGGCATTAGGTGAATTCCATGCGGAAGAAAGACACTATTCAGGGACGTGTGGTGAGCGACAAGATGGACAAGACCGTTGTCGTGGCCGTGGAGACGGTCCAGCGCCACCCCCTGTACAAGAAGGCGAGGAGGCGCGTCAAGAAGTACATGGCCCACGACGAGGGGAACGTGTATCACGTTGGCGACAGAGTAGAGATCACCGGGTCTCGGCCGCTGTCCCTGCGCAAGAGATGGCGGGTTGTGGGTAGCGTTTCCGGTCGGGGTGCTACAGCGGAAGGTGGTGGCGAGGAATGATTCAGAAGGAGACGAGGTTGAGGGTGGCGGATAACACCGGCGCGAAAGAGGTGCTGTGCATCAATATCCCGGGTGGAACCCGGAGGCGCTATGCACATGTGGGCGATATCATTGTGGTTACTGTCAAGCAGGCCGTACCCCGCGCCGCGGTGAAGAAAGGCGACGTCATACGGGCTGTCATCGTGCGTGAAACGAAGACGTTCCGACGCTCCAACGGGTCCTACGTACGGTTCGACGAGAACGCGGTCGTGGTGCTGGATGAGAAGAACAACCCCAAGGGCAGTCGCATCTTCGGCCCTGTCGCGAGGGAATTGCGGGACAAGAGCTTCACGAAGATCATTTCGCTCGCCCCGGAGGTTATCTGAAGTGAAGATCAAGAAGAACGATACGATTGTTGTCATTGCCGGCAAGGACCGGGGCAAGAAAGGCAAAGTACGACGTGCTATCCCGAAGGGCGAACGTGTCGTGGTCGAGGGGCTCAACATGATAAAGCGCCACTCGCGTGCCCGACGGGCTGCGAGGCAGGCCGGAATAGTTGAACTTGAGGCTCCTCTTCATGTGTCGAACGTGATGTTCATGTGCGAGAAGTGCAAGAAGCCAGCCAGGGTTGGCGTCAAAGCCCTGGAGGATGGCCGCAAGGTAAGGTACTGTCGAGCCTGCCAGGAAGTGATTGACTGATGAGTGCAACTGCAATGCTGGCAGCCAAGGAAAGATACTTGCGGGAAGTGCTGCCCGAGTTGAAGAACAGGCTCGGGTACGAGAATGTCATGCAGCTTCCCCGGATTGAGAAGATTGTGGTGGCCATCGGCCTTGGCGAGGCGGTGCTGAATCCCAAGGCGCTTGAGGGGGCCGAGAGGGACCTGGCGGCGATCACGGGACAACGACCCGTGACCAAGAAGGCGCGTCGCTCAATCGCCGCGTTCAAGCTCAGGACAGGGATGCCGATAGGCATGATGGTCACTCTGCGCGGGAAAAGGATGTACGACTTCTTTGATCGCCTGGTCGGAGTCGTCCTGCCGCGTATCCGGGACTTCCGTGGGATTTCGCCCGACTCGTTTGATGGCAGAGGCAACTACAGCCTCGGCGTGAAGGAACAAGTCGTGTTTCCCGAGATTGACTACGACAAGGTAGACAAGGTGAGGGGACTCCAGGTGACGATTGTGACCAGCGCGGGGCGGGATGATGAGGCAAGGCTTCTCCTGAAGCTCATGGGAATGCCGTTCACGGGAGACTAGCATGGCAAAGAAATCAAAGATTGCGAAGTTCAATAAACCGGCCAAGTTCGAGGTGCAGCATCGGAATCGCTGTCACCTCTGTGGCAGGCCTCGTGCCTACATGAGGAAGTTCGGACTGTGCCGGATCTGCTTCAGGAAGCTCGCCGTTGAAGGGCAGATACCCGGAGTAAGGAAGTCGAGTTGGTGAGGAGAACATACAATGGTTAGCGATCCTATTGCCGATATGCTTACGAGGATTCGCAACGCGGTCATGGTTGGCCACGAGAGTGTGCTCATTCCTCACTCGCGGGTGAAGGTTGCCATCGCGAAGATTCTCAAGGAAGAGAACTTCATCGAGGGGTTCGAGGTGGTGAGGAGCAAGCCAGCGCAGATGATACGCGTGCAATTGAAATACGTCGACAAGCAGCCGTCAGTCGTTGGACTGGAGAGGGTGAGCCGCCCCGGCCTTCGGGTGTATGCGGGGAAGGGCGAGATACCAAGGGTCTACGGCGGCCTCGGAGTTGCGATTATGTCGACATCACAAGGAATGATGACCGGAAAGGGAGCGTGGCGCAGCAAAGTTGGCGGCGAGGTTCTGTGCTACGTCTGGTAGGTCAACTACGGGGTGACTGACTGATGTCTCGAATTGGACGGCTACCAATAGATGTGCCTGGAGGAGTCCAGGTCCAGGTTTCGGACGACAATTTCGTTGTTGTGAAGGGGGCGCTGGGAGAACTGTCCCGCACGCTCGACCGGAACATGCTTATCAAAATGGAGGACGGGATACTGCGGGTCGAGCGACCGAGCGACAATCGGCTTCACAGGTCTATGCACGGCCTGACTCGTACTCTGTTGGCGAACATGGTGCGAGGAGTGAGCAGCGGATTTGAGCGCGTCCTGGAGCTGAACGGCGTCGGATACCGGGTGCAGAAGGCCGAGAGCGGTCTTGTATTTCAGGTGGGCTATAGCCAGCCGGTCGAGTTCCCGATTCCCGCTGGAGTCGAGGCCGAGGTGGAGGGGAACAACCGGGTGCGTTTGAAGGGACGCGACAAGGAGCTAGTGGGGCAGGTTGCCTCTCGCATACGTGCAATTCGACCCTGTGATCACTACAAGGGCAAGGGCATCAAGTATGCTGAGGAGAAGCTGCGCCTCAAGCCTGGCAAGGCAGGCAAGGTCGCAAAAGGATAGTGTGAGATGGCGAGAAAGAACCCGGTATTGATGAGACAGATCCGCCACAAGCGGCTCAGGCGAAAGGTGCGTGGCACCGCTGATCGTCCGCGTCTGGCGGTGTTCAGGAGCCTGAGGCACACGTACGTGCAGGTAATCGACGATGATCGTGGACACACTCTGGCTGCGACGAGCACTCTCGACCCGGGCGTCATGAGCGGAGAGGAGCATCTTTCCAAGACGCAGGCTGCGGGACGGGTGGGGGCGAGTATTGCAGGGAAGACGTTGGAGCACGGCGTCAAGCAGGTTGTGTTCGATCGCGGCGGATACAAATATCATGGAAGGATAATGACCCTGGCGGAGGAAGCCAGAAAAGCCGGCCTCGAATTCTAACGAGGGGCTGCGCATTCGGATCTTGTCAGGAAGGGTATTTCGCGTTATGAAGGCAGTTACTAAGGCGCGTTTCAGGACGGAAAGAGTGGAGTCCTCCGAGTTGGAGTTGGAGGAGAAACTGATGTCGGTTGACCGTGTGACCAAGGTGGTCAAGGGTGGTCGGAGGCTCCGTTTCCGGGCCCTGATGATTGTCGGGGACGGCAACGGACACGTTGGCGTAGGGCTGGCGAAGGCAACCGGTGTGCCGGAGGCCATTCGGAAGGCTGCTGCCATGGGTCGCAGGCAAATGGTCGCCGTTCCTGTGGTGAACGAGACGATTCCTCATGAGGCTCTTGCGAAGTACGGTGCCTCATTGGTGTTGTTGAAGCCGGCGCCCCCCGGCCGCGGCATGATTGCCAGCAATACGGTACGCACTGTGCTGCAGCTGGCGGGGATCAGTAACATCGTGAGCAAGTCCCTCGGTAGTCAGAATCGCATCAACGTCGCTCGTGCGACTATGCTGGCTCTCGCATCCCTGCGTCTCGCCGAGCAAGCAGCAGCCAGGCATGGTAGTGAGTTGGCACCTCCGGAGGTCGACGATGCAACTGAATGAGCTGGGCCCCACAATCGGCTCCAAGCGAGACTCCAAGCGCGTTGGAAGAGGTGATGGGAGTGGGCGTGGCACGTTTTCGGGCCGTGGTAGCAAGGGACAGAAGGCGCATCACAAGGGCGTCAGGCTTGGATTCGAGGGCGGTCAGTTGCCGCTCATCAAGCGGCTGCCCCGGAAACGCGGTTTCACGAACATATTCAGGACTGAGTTCAACGTGGTCAATGTTGGCGCGCTGAACGTGTTCCCGGACGGTGCCGAGGTGACGCCGGAAGAGATGCGTGGGGCAGGATTGATTCGCTCTCTGTCGAAACCGACGAAGATACTGGGCAGAGGCGATGTCGACAGGAGTCTCACTGTGCAGGCTGAGCGCTTCTCGGCTGCTGCTGAACAGAAGATCAAGGCTGCGAAAGGGACGGTAAGAAAAGCGTAGTATGCAGCAGAAAGAGGCTCAACCACGTCTGATACAGGCAATGCGAGATGCGTTCTCGCTGCCGGACCTCAGGCATAAGCTCCTGTTCACATTCGGGATGCTGGTGGTGTTCCGCTTCCTTGTTCACGTGCCCTTACCCGGTGTGGACCTCGCGGCACTGGCCGAGTTCTTCGATCAGGATTCGCTTCTGGGCATGCTCAATTTGTTCAGCGGCGGTGCGATGAAGAACTTCAGCGTCGCTGCCATGGGTGTCTACCCATACATCACGTCATCCATTATCATGCAGCTGCTGGTACCAGTCATCCCGAGCCTGCAGGCCATGTCTCGGGAGGGTGAGTCGGGCCAGCGCAGAATAAATCAAATCACCCACTTCCTTGCTGTTCCGCTTGCGGCGCTGCAGGGATACTCCCAGCTTGCGATTCTCACTAGCCAGAATGTAATAGCACGGCCCGATTCACTCACGACGGCAACAATTCTCGTGTCCATGACCGCCGGAACCATGTTCCTTGTCTGGTTGGGTGAGCTCATAACAGAGAGGGGCATCGGGAACGGCATCTCGATTATCATCTTTGGCGGAATCGTCGCCAGCCTGGCGGAGTCTGTGGGGCGAGTCGGGCTCGCCTGGCAGGAAAACCCCGTTGGTATGATTATGTTCGGAGTGCTTGCCGCAGCGACGCTGGTGATGATAGTCCTCTTCATTGAGGCTCACAGGCGGATTCCTGTGCAGTACGCAAGAAGCACCTTCCGCGGTGGGCGAATGTACCGACAATCGGGTTCGACGTACATTCCCCTGAGAGTCAACACGGCGGGCATGATTCCCCTTATCTTCGCAATTGCGGTGATGCAGTTGCCCCGGCTCATATCGAGCTATTTCATGAACCCCCAGAACCCGAACTTCTGGGATGGCGTGTATCGGGCATTCGACTCGGCCGCCAGTCTCCCGGGAGGGTTGGTGTATTGGGGTTTCTATTTCCTGCTCGTGTTCGGCTTCACGTTCTTCTACACGATGGTTATCTTTGAGCAAATGAATTTGCCGCGCACGCTGCAGCAGCAGGGTGGTTTTGTCCCGGGCGTGCGGCCCGGCAAGTCGACCAGCGACTATTTGAGCGCGGTCACCAAGCGACTCACGTTCGGTGGCGCCACGTTCCTTGCGGTAGTGGCAATGATGCCGTTCATCGCACGAGGCATCACGGGCGTGACTATGCTGACAGTGTCCAGCACGGCCATCCTGATTGCGGTCGGAGTCGCCCTGGATACTATGAAGCAGCTGGAGTCGCAGCTCACCATGCGCCGGTATGACGGCTTCCTCAAATAGGAGGATTACGCGATGAATGTAGTGTTGCTCGGAGCGCCCGGAGCGGGCAAAGGGACGCAGGCCGCAATCCTGTTGAGCCAACTTGGTGTCGTCCACGTGGCGTCGGGCGACCTGTTTCGCCGGGCTCTTGAGAAGAAGACGGAGTTGGGACTCCTGGCGAAGTCATACATGGAGAAAGGCGAACTGGTGCCGGATGAGGTCACCATCAACATGGTGCTTGAGCGAATCAGGCAGCAGGATTGTGCCGACGGGGTCCTGTTTGATGGGTTCCCCCGGACGCTGAGCCAGGCTGAGGCGCTCGACGACAAGCTTGCCGGTGAAGGCAGGCAGATTGACAGTGTGGTCTACATTGAGGTTCCCGCAGAGGAACTCGTGAAGCGGCTGAGTGGCCGATGGATTTGCCGTGAGTGCCAGACGCCCTATCACGAGCAGAGCTCTCCGCCGAAGGAAGTGGGGCGGTGCGATATCTGCGGAGGCGAGCTGTATCAGCGGGCGGACGACAAGGAAGAGACGGTTCGAGAGCGGTTGAAGGTGTTCTTCTCGCAGACCGTTCCGATAGTCGAGTATTATGACCTGCAGAAGAAGCTGCTGCGGGTCGATGGCAACCGGGGTATAGATGAAGTGGGTGCGGAGATTACGGGAATGCTTCGGGCGGGGAGCGATTGATAGTAGTCAAATCGCCTGAAGAGATCGAGTTGATGCGCGAGTGTGGAAGTATTCTGGCGACAATACTCGCGCAGGTGAAGCAGGAGGTCAGACCGGGAATCCGCACCAGTGCCCTGGATGAGATGGTGGTGGAGGAAATGAAGAAGTGGGGGGTTATCGCTTCGTTCAAGGGGTACCACGGCTATCCGGCCAGCTTGTGCGTGTCAATCAACAATGAGGTTGTACACGGTATTCCGGGTGCGAGGGTGGTGCGGGAAGGCGACGTTGTCTCACTTGACCTGGGAGTGTTTCATCGTGGTTTCCACACAGATGCTGCTGTGACTGTTGGAGCCGGAGAAATGAGCAGCCAGGCCAGAAAGCTCATTGAGGTCACGGAAAGCGCTCTGCAAGAGGGAGTGAATCAGGCCCGTGCTGGAAACCATGTCGGTGATATCTCAGCGGCTGTCCAGAGACATGCCGAGTCCAAGGGGCTGGCCGTTGTGCGTGAGTACACTGGACACGGAGTAGGGCGCGAGTTGCATGAGGAGCCGCAAGTTCCGAATTTCGAGTGTGGCAGAGGCCCACTTCTGCGAAAAGGAATGACGATTGCGATCGAGCCGATGGTGACGAACGGCGGGTGGAGGACCATGGTGGCGAGCAACAAGTGGACTGTGCTCACGGCTGATGGCAGCTTGTCCGCACACTTTGAGCACAGCATCGCAATCACGGACGGTGAGCCTGAGGTATTCGCGTAGGTCTTTGGACATGGTGAAGAAAGAGAAGATAGAAGTAGAGGGGAAGGTGACGATGTGCCTTCCAAACACGATGTTCCGGGTGGAATTGCCGAACAGCCATATAGTGATGGCCCACATTTCGGGCAAGATGCGGAAGCACTACATAAAGATTCTGCCTGGCGACCGCGTGCTTGTGGAGTTGTCACCATACGACCTTAGTCGTGGTCGTGTGACCTATCGCCTCAAGTAGTAATGCGTTTTGACACGTATGAGGCAATCGTCTATTATAGGAAGGTTTGGGTGGTGAGTCGCAATGAAAGTTAGTTCGTCTGTTAGGCGGCGCTGTAGCAAGTGCAAGATTATCCGCAGGCGTGGTGTGGTGAGAGTGTTGTGCGAGAACCCCAGACATAAGCAGAGGCAAGGCTAGGTCTGTGTTCTCAGTCCGTTCTGTCAGAGGAGCTTAACTATGGCCCGTATCTCCGGTGTAGATCTGCCAAGAGACAAGCATGTCTTCATTGGCCTGCAGTACATCTTCGGCATCGGTCCCGCAACGAGCAGGAAGATACTCCAGACGGCCGATGTCCCCTTCGATGTGAAGGACAAGGACCTGAGCGAGGAGCAACTCGGCAAGATTCGCGGCGTGATGGACCGCGATTTCAGAGTGGAAGGTGATTTGCGCCGCGAGGTGCAGTCCAACATCAGGCGCCTCATCGACATCGGGTCGGTGCGGGGCCTCAGACACAAGCGCAATTTGCCGGTGCGTGGGCAGCGCACTAAGACCAATGGTCGAACCCGGAGGGGTACGAGAAAGACCGTCGCGGGCAGAGGCCAGAGACGCGGTATGTCCAAGAAGTAGTAAGTTTCTTCGAGTGAGGAAAGATGGCAAAGAAGGCAGCGAAGGGAAAGACTAGAAGGCGTGTACGCCGCAATATTGTGGAAGGCAAGGCCTTCATACAGTCGACCTTCAACAACACGATAGTGACTATTACCGACCCCAGTGGTGCTGTCATCGCGTGGGGTAGTTCCGGGAAGTCCGGATTCAAGGGGTCGAGGAAAGGTACGCCGTACGCGGCACAGCTATCCTCCCAGGATGCGGCACGCCAGGCCCTGAACGATGGCATGCGGCGGGTGGAGGTCTATGTCAAGGGACCGGGTAGTGGTCGAGAGGCAGCCATCAGGTCCCTCCAGGGGGCAGGGCTCTTCGTGACCAGCATCAGAGACGTGACACCGATTCCACATGATGGTTGTCGCCCCAGGGGCAGGAGGAGAGTGTAGGCTATGGCGCGGTATATTGGCCCCAAGTGTTCTCAGTGTCGCTACATCGGCGCCAAACTCATGCTCAAGGGAGCCAAGTGCTCCAGCCAGAGGTGTCCCTTGGAGCGGAGAAGCAACGTTCCTCCCGGAGGTCGCTCCCGGATGCGACGTCGGATATCGGACCGTGGCCTGCAGTTGAAAGAGAAGCAGAAGGTGCGCTTCATCTATGGAGTGCTCGAGGCTCAGTTCCGTCGCTTCCTTGCCGAGGCAGAGCGGCTGCCGGGTATGACTGGCGACAACATGCTTATCCTTCTTGAGCGACGCCTTGACAACGTGGTCTACAGGCTTGGCTTCGGTGAGTCGAGACAGCAGGCGCGACAGATAGTCCGTCATCGCCATATTCGCGTGAATGGCCGGCGTGTCGACGTACCGTCGTTCCTGGTCAAGGTTGGTGATGAGATCAGTTGGCGGGAGCAGAGCGCCAAGACGGAACTGTACAAGGTCGTGGCTGCGCAAGTGCAAAGCCGAAACGTGCCCGTGTGGCTCAGGCTCGAGGAAGAGCAGATGAGGGGTGTGGTGGTTAGCTTGCCGACCAGCGAGGACATGGACAGCAGGCTCAGTGGTAAGGCTGTTGTCGAGTACTACTCGCGGTAGTTAGAGGGATGGTGTGTAGTGAGTGAGATATCTATCCCGGTTGTGTCGTGTGCTCAGTCCGCCGGAACATACGGGCGGTTCTCCGCAGAGCCCCTGGAGATGGGCTTTGGTGTGACACTCGGAAACGCGATGCGTCGCGTTCTTCTGAGTTCACTTCCCGGGGCGGCGGTGACGTGGATCAAGATTGAAGGCGTTCAGCATGAGTTCTCGTGTATCCCTCATGTGAGAGAGGATGTTGTGGAGTTCCTGTTGAACGTTAAGGAGTTGAGACTGCGACCTGTGACGCATCAGGAAGGGACATTGTTCCTCGATGTTGAGGGAGATGGAGTGGTCTGCGCCGCGGACATCCAGGCTTCAACGGACTTCGAGATTGTCAATCCAGGCCTGCTCCTTACGAACATGGACTCTGCTGAAGCGAAGCTGCATGTTGAGTTCCACGTTGAATTGGGCAAGGGCTATGTGCCGGCAGTTTCGGCTGACGGCCTCCCTGTAGGGGCACTGCCGGTTGACGCGGTCTTCTCTCCTGTGCGGAAAGCCAATTTCACGGTTGAGCCGATCAACCCGGGCGAAGAGCGAAGTCCTGAACGGCTTGTTATCGAGATCTGGGCGGATGGCGCGGTTACACCGTGGGAAGCTCTGACTCAGAGCGCCGATGTCCTCATGAGGGAGTTCGCTGCGTTCAAGGGCGTCGAGGCACCGTCACTCGATCAGGGACGTGCGGCGTCAGGGCTGGCCATATCCCCGGAGCAGTACAACACAGCGCTGGCCGATGCCGGCCTGTCGACTCGTGCACATAACAGTCTGCGTCGTGGCGGCATAATGACCCTCGGGCAACTGGTTGAGAAGACCAGGGAGGGCTTGCCGCCGCTGCCCGGCTTTGGTGAGAAATCCCAGACAGAGGTGCAGGACTTGCTCACTGGCTTGGGGTACCCGATTCCGGAAAAGATAAGGAAGGCCAAGTGAGACATCGGGTTGCAGGAAGAAAGCTGGACAGGCGGAGCGAACATCGGCTGTCCCTGTTCAAGAACCAGGTGGCCGTACTCCTTGAGCGCGAGAAGATGGTGACGACAGTCGCCAAGGCAAAGGAAGTGAAAGGTCTCGCGGAGCGGGTGATTACGCTCGGCAAGGCGGGTGACCTCGCGTCGAGACGTCGCGCACTGGAGTTTGTGACACAGGACAAGATCGTGAAGAAGGTGTTCGACGATTTGGCGCGCAGGTATGCGAATCGGCCGGGCGGCTACGTGCGTTTGGTTCGAATTGGGACCCGACGAGGCGACGCCGCCGAGATGGCTCAGCTTGAGCTTGTTGAATAGTGGAGCTGTACAAGGTCGCTGCGCTGGTTGAGTACGACGGAGCTTCGTTCCGCGGGTTCCAGTGGCAAAAGAGCGACCGCACGGTGCAGTCCGAGTTGGAGAGCGCCCTGTGGAAGTTGAGTGAACCCTGTGGAAGGGTGCAGGGCGCGAGCAGGACGGATGCGGGTGTTCATGCGCGGGGGCAGGTGGTGGCTTTCTGGGTGCGCGATGATCTGGATCCTATTACGATTGTGAGAGGGATGAACTACTACTTACCGGAGGATGTAGCGTTGAAAGGCGCGTGTGGCATTGACGCAGACTTCGATGTGCGTCGAAGAGCCGTGTCGCGTCAGTATTGCTATACAGTCCTGAATGGTGGGACGCGCTCTCCTCTGAATGAGAGAATCGCGCTCACGGTCAGGCAGGCGCTGGACGTGAGACGAATGCGTTCAGCCTGCAGGCTGTTGCAGGGCGTGCATGACTTCGCTGCGTTTGCGACATCGCTCGACGAACCGGATCGCAGCACAGTGCGATTGGTGCACGAGGCTCGGATTGTCCAGGGCTCCGAACTCGTGGAGTTCTGGATGACCGCGACCGCTTTCCTGCGGCACCAGGTGCGGAATACGGTGGGCTTGCTGATACGGGTTGGCCTTGGCAAGGTCAGCGTTGAGGAGTTCGGCGCGCTGATTGACGGCGGTGGGCAAGGAACGGCAGGGCCTGCTGCTGCTGCGAGAGGGCTCTGCCTTGTGAAAGTGAGCTACGAGTCGCCGTTGGCATTCGCCGCGTGATATTGAGACGTTGTTGGGAGTAGAACCGATGAGAACGTACAGTCCGAAACTGAAGGAAATCGAGAGACAGTGGCATGTCATCGATGCGAATGGGCGAACTCTGGGGGAGATAGCAACGCAGACGGCGGTGCTGCTTCGTGGCAAGCACAAGGCCATGTTTGCTCCACATATTGATACCGGAGACTATGTCATCGTTGTCAATGCGGCCAAGGTGGTGGTGACAGGCAACAAGAGGAAGCAGAAGATGTACTATAGGCACTCCGGGTATCCCGGTGGGCTGAGAGCTGAGACATTTGAGGATGTGATGGCCAAGGACCCGCGACGTGTTGTGGAACACGCCGTGAAGGGTATGCTCCCCAAGAACAGTCTTGGACATGCCATGTACGGGAAACTGCGAGTATACGCCGGGGCGGAGCATCCGCACCGGGGACAGCTGGTTCAGAAAGAGGGTAGTGGCCAATGAGTGACGCAGTATATGTATGGGGCACTGGTCGACGAAAGTGCGCGGTGGCGCAGGTTCGACTGTACGCGGGCGAAGGCGGGATCACGGTGAACGGGAAGCCGCTCGACGTTTTCTTTCCTCGCGTGGATCACAGAAGCATGATTGAGGCGCCGCTGCACGCGACGGATATGGACGGCAAGTACCGCGTGGAGGTGAAGGTGGCCGGTGGTGGTATCAGCGGTCAGGCTGGTGCAATCAGGCACGGGATTGCGAGAGCTCTTGTTCGTGAGAGTGAAACACGCAAGCCCATCCTGCGGAAGGAAGGATTTCTGACTCGTGACCCGAGGGCCAAGGAGCGCAAGAAGTACGGGCTCCGGCGTGCTCGTAAGGCGAAGCAGTACACGAAGCGGTAACACTGCAGAATCAAGGATATCGCGTGGGGTGGCAACTCTGGTTGCCACCCCTTTTCTTGCTCCGAGGGCAAGTGGCTGCCGGGTAAAGGGCGTCGTGTTGAATCTGGACGTGGGAGGGGTCGCGGTGGTTCGAGGGTGCGCCATGCAATCCGTTGAGTGTGGGGTCTCAATGGCGTAACATGATGTGGCAGGGAGGTTGTCCGCGGGGTGCCTGCCCTGCCTGCAACGCCATGACCACAGGGACGAGCAAAGAACTCGAAGCGGTGTTCACGCTGCTTCTGGACGGCGGAACACGGGCGACGCACACCTATGATCTGTCCGGCGAGCAGTCAGGTGGAGACGAGATGGCGCTTGGCGTGACGAAGATGCTCGTCAAGTCGCTTGGGGGGAAGGGAGGCCTGGTGTTCCTGGAGCACCCTGTAGCAGTGTATCGAAGCGATAGACTGCTGGGATTCGACATCAATGTGAAAGGGACCGGTGGCCTGGCGGGTACAGCGCTGGAACTCGAGAAGAAGCTGTCGTTTGTCAGGAGCTAACCCCGGTTTTGACTGTCGGCGTCGACTTGCCATGCGGAACGACTGTGTCGTGGTCGTACTCCGAAAGCGAATGTGACGCCGTCCAAGCATTCCTAGGAGGACGCGCGCAGTATGGGAGTCAAGAAGGCCTGGCTCAGGTTCAACCTGGAGAACGCCGAGAGGGTGCCGGACATCAAGGGTATCTATGAGATTGCCTATGTCACACCCGAGGGGAAGAGGTTGTGGCGTCTTGGAACGGTTCCGAATCTGCGCAAGAGACTTGTCACCCGGCTCCATGAACCGCCTCCGCCGGAGAACTGCTACTTCAGGTACTTCGAGGCAGGGCTTTCCGAGGACGTCGACGAGTTGCAGGGAAAGCTGTTTGACAGCTACAACGAACCGACGCGCGCGGCTTGGGAAAAGAGATAGCGTCGAGACAGACGCAGGCTGAGGGTCCTGTGGGAGTATATTCTCTCGGAGCGCCGCGGGGGGCCCCTGTCAAAGACAGGATACGCTGCCATAGCGCAAAGGAGTGGGCCATTGTGGACTCGAACCACAGACCCCGGTCTTATCAGGACCGTGCTCTAGCCGACTGAGCTAATGGCCCGGGACGCATACTATAGCGCGTTCGGGGTACGTGCTGTCAAGGTGACCGCGACGCGGCTCTGCTAGCCTTCTTCGATCGAGACCAGGCTGTCGCCTATCTGAACGGTCGAGTCGGGCTTGGCCGCGACCTCCGTCACCGTTCCGTCAACAGTCGCAACGATCTCGTTCTCCATCTTCATGGCCTCAATCGTGAGCAGCAGGTCTCCTTCCTTGACCTTGTCGCCTGCGGCGACCTTAACGGCTAGTATCTTGCCAGGAAGTGGAGAAGTAATCAGTTCTGTTGCCATCTGTCTGTGTCCCTCCTGAGTGTAATGTGTTGCTCGTGTCCAACCATGGCGCACTGCGTATGGGCCGACAGCGAACTCCCGCCGTGCCTTCTGCAGGTGCGCTAGAGCGGTATGTTTCCGTGCTTCTTGCCAGGGAATGGGTCGCGCTTGGTATCGAGGACATCGAATATCCGGGCCAGCCTGTATCTCGTATCCTTCGGGTCAATCACATCATCGACTGACCCCCGTTCGGCGGCACGATATGGATTCGAGAACTGTTCCTTGTACTCCTGGATTCTCTGCGCCCTGAGCGCGGTGGGGTCGTCGGCACTCTTGATCTCTCGAGCGAAGACTATCTCGGCGGCACCGCTCGCTCCCATGACGGCAACCTCGGCTGAAGGATATGCCAGAACCATGTCTGCCCCGAGGTATTTCGAGCACATGCCGACGTAGGCTCCGCCATACGCCTTTCTGAGTATCACCGTGACCTTCGGGACAGTGGCCTCGGAGTAGACATAGAGGAGCTTCGCGCCGTGGCGGATGATTCCTCCGTACTCCTGGGCAGTCCCCGGCATGTAGCCTGGCACGTCGACCAGCGTCAGCAGGGGAATGTTGAAGCAGTCGCAGAACCTTATGAACCGCGAAGCCTTGTCGGACGCATTGATGTCGAGGACGCCGGCCATGAACTTCGCCTGGTTCGCGATGATGCCGATGCTGCGTCCGCCGATGCGAGCAAAGCCCACTACCATGTTCTGGGCGTATAGACGGTGCACCTCGAAGAAGTTCCCGTCGTCCACGATTCTGGCAATGATATCCTTGACGTCGTACGGCTTGTTCGCGTCGGCAGGAATCACATCACGCAGCGAGATGTCCTCCCTGTCCACGGGGTCCTTTGAGAGACCTGGAGGAGCCTCCTCCCTGTAGTTCTGCGGCATGAAAGAGAGCAACTCCTGTGCCGTGGCAATCGCAGCCTCATCGTCGCCGGCCAGGAAATGGGCAACGCCACTCCTCTGGTTGTGTACGAGACCGCCACCGAGTTGTTCGTGGGACACCTCTTCCGAGAGGACGTCCTTCACGACTGCCGGGCCCGTGATGTACATCGTGCTCGACTTGCGCGTCATGATGACGAAGTCGGTGAGCGCAGGCGAGTACACGGCGCCCCCGGCGGTTGGGCCGAGGATGATCGATATCTGAGGGATGACCCCCGACGAACGAGAGTTACGGAAGAATATCCGGCCGTAGCCGTCCAGAGAGTCGATGCCTTCCTGAATGCGGGCCCCACCAGAGTCAAGCATTGCAATGCAGGGAATGCCTGACTGGAGCGCAAGGTCCTGCGTCCTTGCTATCTTGAGGGCGTGTACCTCGCCCAGCGAGCCGCCGAGCACTGTGAAATCCTGGGCATACACGGCAACCTTGCGTCCCGCGATGCGCCCCACTCCGGTGACCACTCCGTCCGCAGGCAGCTCCATCTTGTCGAGGCCGTAGTAGACAGAGCGCGTCTTCATGAACTGGTCGTATTCAACGAATGAACCCTTGTCTACGAGCAGGTCGATTCGCTCACGAGCCGTCAGTTTGCCCTTGGCGTGCTGTGCCTCAATCTTCTGCTCGCCGCCGAGCTTGCGGACTGCTGCGGACTTCGCCTCGAGTTCAAGTCGCCTCTTCTGTCCCGCGTCGATCTCTTCCATCTTATTCACCTCTCGCTTCGTCGCATATCAGTATGCGCTGCACGCCACTGGTTCGTTCGCACCTGCTATCCAAGGATGCCGAGGAAGACTCCTCCGGCTATGGCGGCCCCGATTGCCCCTGCCACATTGGGCCCCATCGCGTGCATCAGCAGGAAGTTCCTGGGGTTCTCCTTCTGCCCCATGACCTGTACGACCCTTGCGGACATCGGCACGGCGGATACGCCTGCGGCACCGATCATCGGGTTTATCTTCTCCTTGGAGAACACGTTCATGAGTTTCGCCAGCAGTATGCCGGCCGCCGCTGCACAGGCAAAGGCCACAACGCCGAGCACCAGGATGAGAAGCGTGCGTGGCTGCAGGAAGTTCTCTGCCGGCATGCTGGCGCCAATTGCCAGAGTAAGGAAGATAGTGAGTATGTCCACGAGAGTCGTCTGCGCCGTGTTGCTCAGGCGTTCGACGACTCCAGACTCGCGGAACAGGTTGCCCACCATGAAGCACCCGATCAGCGGAGCTGAAGAGGGGACAAAAAGGACAACCACCACTGTTGTGACGAGGGGAAAGAGCGTCTTCTCGATTCTACTGACGGCCCGCATCTGTGGCTTCATGTAGATCTGACGCTCCTGCTTGGTCGTGAGCAGACGTATGACGGGCGGCAGTATGACTGGTACCAGCGCCATGTACGAATAGCAGGCAACGGCAGTGGCGCCTATGATATGCGGCGCGAGCACGGAGGTCACGTATATCGTCGTTGGGCCCTCCGCGCCACCTATGATGCCTATCGAGCACGCCTCCGGGATGCTGAAACCTACCAGAAGGGCGAGGAAGAAAGCGAGGTAGACGCCGAACTGAGCCGCCGCCCCCAGCAGCAGGGTCTTTGGATTCGCGAGCATTGGCCCGAAATCCGTGAGAGCTCCCAGGCACAAGAACATGAGTGGCGGCAGGATCTGCCACATCACCCCGTACTTGAATATCCTGGAAAGCAGGCCTATCGGTGAAGTGGGATACTCTTCCTGGTCCGTCTGCTCCTGAGTGACGAGTCGGGCCACGACGTCGCCCTCTTCCACTCGGTCGCCGGAGGCGACCATATACGTGTCCACACGGCCGAACACGGGACTGACGATTTCACCCGAGTCCAGTCTGATGAGAACGGTCTCCCCGTCGAATCGAGAGCCCTCCCCTGTCTCAATGCTGACAACTGTGCCCGCTGTGGGGGCCTTGAGCAGCATCTCGTAGTCCATCATGCCGCCAAGCGGGAGATTGACCAGCAGCATGCCGAATCCGATGGGGATGAGCAGCAAAGGCTCCATCTTCTTTGCAATTGCCAGATAGATAAGAAGCCCTGCTATCAGAAGCATCACGGCGTTGCCCCAATAGAAGTGCTGAAATCCGCTCTCTAGTAATCCGAACAACTCAGGTCCTCCGTGTTGGCAATGGATGGAAAAGAGGATTGCATCGGGATCCGGCTACTCCTTGGGCTTGTCTCCGGAGAGACGCAGAAGCAGTCGCGACCCGGCCCAGACAAGACCGGCCAGCAATGCGAGGAGAAGGAACACAAGGCTGAAGCCGCCTGCAGCAATCCGGACGGCGAAATCCCAATCAATCATGTGCACTTCTCCCGGTAGTGGAATCCGTGAGGCTCTCAGGTGGGAAGGGCGCCCGCAATGCAGTTCCCTGCTCCTGCCACCCGATCGCGGCTGAATAGTTTAACATGCCGGCTCCCTCACCACGAGTGGTCGCTATCCTTACAGACCGCCCTGACAGCATGCGCGACTGTCCCGTAGTCGAAGCCGCGGCTTGACAGGTATCTAGAAAGGCGGCGGATGAAGGATGCCCTATCCTGTTCCTTCAGCATGCTCGCGCGCCGTGTTGCGATAGCCAGAGCTACGGGTTCGTCATCGATCTCACTGGTGACGTCGTTCGCGATCTCCTCGGCGACTCCCTTGTCTGTGAGCTCTTTGACAATAAGGCGCCGGGCTCGTGGCCTGAATTCCATGCGGTTCTCGGTCCACTCCCTGGCGAAAGCCCTGTCATCGATGAGGCCACGTGCAACCAGGGTCTGTAGTGCCTCTTCAACCGGGACCTCAGCGAAGCCTGCTGATTGAAGATGCCGTCGAATCTCTGCGCCGCTCCGTGGGCGATGCGCCAGCAATCCATAGGCTCTCGCGAGGGCCTTCTGGCTGTCAGGTTGTGGACCCATCGGCGGTCGACTTCGTTCCCGGAGGGCTAGTCGGGCTCGTCACTGGGGGGCACGGTCTTCTCCAGAGCACGAGGCGGCTGGGCGGCCGCGCGTATTTCCTGCTCAAGACGGGATGCAACCCCGGGATTCTGCCGGAGGAAATCGCGGGCATTCTCTCTTCCCTGGCCCAGCTTGTGTTCTTCGTACGTGAGGAACGAGCCGGCCTTCTTAATGAGACCCTGGTTGACTCCGAGGTCCAGCAGGTCTCCTTCCTTGCTGATGCCCTGGTTGAACAGGATGTCGAACTCGGCCGTCCGGAACGGCGGAGCCACCTTGTTCTTGACCACCCGTGCCCGCACACGCGACCCCACTATCTCGGAGCCACGCTTCAGCGTGTCCCCCCTGCGCAGGTCGATGCGGACCGAGCTGTAGAACTTGAGGGCACGTCCTCCGGGCGTCACTTCCGGGTTGCCGAAGATAATACCCACCTTCTCCCGTAGCTGGTTGATGAAGACGACAGAGGTCCTGGAGCGGCTGATGGCGGCGGTCAGCTTTCTGAGTGCCTGAGACATGAGCCGTGCCTGCAGTCCTACGTGCGAGTCGCCCATGTCTCCCTCAATCTCCGCCTTGGGGACCAGGGCTGCCACGCTGTCAATGACGACTACGTCAACGCCGGAACTCCTGACAAGATACTCGGCGATTTCAAGTGCCTGCTCGCCAGTGTCCGGCTGTGAGATATAGAGATCGTCGGTATTGACGCCGCAGGCCGCGGCGTACTGGGGGTCAAGCGCGTGCTCGGCGTCTATGTAGACGGCCTTTCCACCTGCCTTCTGGGCCTCTGCAATGATGTGTTGCGCGAGCGTTGTCTTGCCGGAGGACTCTGAGCCGTATATCTCCGTCACCCTTCCCCTGGGAATGCCGCCGACGCCGAGGGCCAGGTCCAGAGAAAGGGACCCGGTGGAGATGACCCCTATGTCCTGCCTGGCTGCCAGCTCACCCAGCCTCATGAGCGACCCTTTGCCGAACTGACGCTCGATCTGCTCGACGGCGAGTTCCACTGCTTTCTCTTTCTCATTAGCCATTTTGCCTTCTTGCTCCCTCTTGCCTTTCGCCATTCTGCCGCAGGCTGCTTTGGGGTCCCTACTTGCGCCGAGCGTCCTTGCCCACCTTCCACACATGCTCCTCCTCTGGAGCGTGAACGTCGCCACGGGCGCTGCCGCCCTTGCGGCCCTGCCAGACCGGCTTCCTCTTCTGGAGGAAGGCATTCTGGCCTTCGCAGCCGTCGCGGGTGAGCGACTGCATGGTTATCATCTCCGTGCCATACCTGAACGCGTGCTTCTCGTCCATGTCCTGTATGTAGTAGAAGAACTGCTTCTCCCACCGGACCACGAGGGGAGCGTTTGACCCTATCAGCCTCGCCATCTCCCATGCCTTCCCTTCCAGCTCATCTTCCGCATAGACGTAGTTGAGCAGTCCCGCCTCAAGAGCCCATTGCGCCGAGCGTGGCCTGGAGACCAGCAGGAGTTCGAACATACGCTTGCGTGAAAGCGACTTGTACGCTCCGACAGTCGGCGTGAAGCATCCGAAGCCGACACCGCCGCCGGGGAGAAAGAAACTGGCTGTGTCGGCGGCCAGAACGATGTCGCAGCTTCCGGCCAGCGCGAACCCAAAGGCGCAGCAGTTGCCCCTGACGACTCCGATTATCGGTACGGTAGAACTCGTCATCGTCTGGAGCACTTTGGGCGGTAACTCGAAGTACCAGCGTTGTGAGAGAAGGTCCTTGTTCGTGAAGGCGTTGAAGTCGCCGCCCGAGCAGAAGTTCTCTCCTGATGGCCGCAGAATGGCACAGCTTATCTCGTCGTTCTCTTCCACAAGCCGTAGTGCGTCAATCGTCTCTTCCATCAAGGTAGCGCTGAGTGCATTCTGGACTTCCGGCCGGTTGAGCGTGATGACTGCCACGTGGCTCTGAGTATCCCATTCGAGGACGATGTCGTGGTATTCGCGGGGCACTGCGAATGTCGGCACGTACGGGGGGTAGGTTCCTGAGGATTGCTGTCTCACTACGACGGGCTTGTAGTCCATGCGTTGGTCTCCTCCATGCCGTATGCGGTGTGCACAGGGTGCAGGGCCATTATACATCACCCTCTTCTGCGGATAGACGTGGTCCGGAGTTGTTCCGTCGTTCAACGCGGGTCCATATCCGCGTTGTGGCGTACGTTGCAGCGCTGAGAATTCCTGTCACGATGCCAGCCAGCATGAAAGTGTCCTGCCAGAAACCCAGAGGGAAGAGCATTACGAGGTAGTCCGTGTAGGGGTCAAGCAGCCAGAAGGGATTGTCGAATGCCACGAGGTGAAAGCCGACGAACATCCAGTTGAAGTCGGCCGCGAAGAGAATGGCAGCGGCCAGCAGAGCCAGAAGGGTTGCCGTGGCTCCACGCCCGAGCCCGACAAGGGCTTTTTTCCTCCAACTGCAACATCGGCTGGCAAAGGCGACAGAGAGCAGAACGAGGACGATGAGCAGGGATAGCGACTGGACGCAGGAATTGAGTGCGAATAGCCGCTTGACGTCCGAGAGGTGCACAAGTTCGTAGTCGTGGAACAGGAGGAATGATGCGCCGTCGCTCGTCGTGACCTCCATCTGAGGGCTGTCGTGTGTAGAGTTGAAGTAGCCTGTCAGGCGGTGAGCAATGCTGGTCAGCTGAGCCTCGTCCAGGCGCGTTGTGGTGCTGACTTCGTATTCCTCGAAACCGCGTTCATATAGGCCCGGGCTGTTCATCTCCAGCCTGATGGCAGTGCTGAGGAACAGAAGCGGGACAAGGCACACCAGCAGCGGCATGGAGAGGCGGCGGACAACGCCGGATGGTGTACGGACTGCTCGCCTACCGGCGGTCATCTGACCCCATGCTATAATCGGCGCGATGGCTCCGGCCTTCGTTCATCTTCATGTCCATACCGAGTACAGCCTTCTTGACGGGATGTGTCGCATCCCGGCGCTCATCTCCCGCGCGAAGGAATCCGGCATGGAGGCTGTCGCCATTACGGATCACGGGAACATGTACGGAGTCATTGACTTCTACCTGGCTGCCCGGGCCGCGGGACTGAAACCCATTATCGGCTGCGAAGTCTACGTTGCACCGACGAGCCGCAAGAGCCGCGAGGCAGGAGACAGAAGTCCATACCACCTGACCTTGCTCGCGAAGAACAGCCAAGGGTACCATAACCTCCTGCAACTGGTCACCAGGGCGCATACGGAGGGTTTCTACTACAAGCCGCGCGTTGACCGTGATTTGCTGTCGGAGTATCGCGAGGGGCTGATTGCGCTCTCAGGCTGCGCGAATGGGGAGCTTGTCAGGCTTATCACGGAGAACCGCACAGCCGATGCTGAGGCTGCCGCGTTGTGGTACCAGGAAGTCTTCCCGGACTACCACATTGAACTCCAGAGGTTCCCCATCCCGGAGCTGGAGCACGCGAATCCCGAGTTGATCGCCCTCTCGCGCAAGTTGAGCATCCCTCTCGTCGCAACGTTCGATGTCCACTACGTTAACAGGGCTGACGCTGAGGCCCATGATCTCCTGCTCTGCGTCCAGACGAACGCGTGCGTTTATGACGAGAAGCGGCTCAGGATGGCCGGAGACTACTTCTATCTCCGTAGCCCGGATGAGGTGTCGGAGACATATGCGGACCTGCCTGAAGCTGTTGAGAACAGCGTCCGAATCGCGGAGCAATGCGACGTTGAATTGGACTTCAGTGAGTTGCATCTTCCGGAGGTCGCCTTGCCGGAGGGTCTCTCGGCCGATGAATATCTGTCCTCGCTCTGCTGGGAAGGCCTGAGCAAGCGTTACGCCCAGCCTACAGAGGAGCAGAAAGAGAGACTCCGGCACGAACTTGACGTCATTCGGAAGACGCAGTTCGCTCACTACTTCCTTGTTGTCTGGGACATCATCTCATACGCCAAGCGAAGCGGTGTTTACTACGGAGTGCGCGGGAGCGCCGCTGCCAGCCTGGTCTTGTACTGCGTGAATATCACGGACATAGACCCTCTGGAGCACGGGCTCGTGTTCGAGCGCTTTCTCAACATCGAGCGCAGCGAGATGCCGGATATCGATCTCGATTTTCAGGATGACCGCCGGGATGAGATGCTGGCGTACGTCAACGCGAAATATGGCACCGATCATGTCGCGCAGATTATCTCGTTTGGCACGATGGGGGCGAGGGGCTCGATACGCGATGCCGGCCGCGCGCTCGGCTTGCCCTACAGCAAGGTTGACAGCGTCGCACGACTGATTCCCCAGGAGTTGACAATCAACCTTGGGCGAGCTCTTGCGGAAAGCCCCGAGTTCAGGCGGCTCTACGACGAGGACGACGACATCCGACGCCTTGTCGACTCCGCGCGCCAGATTGAGGGACTTGTCCGGCATGCCAGTACACATGCTGCGGGAGTGGTCATCTCTCGAGATCCGCTCGTACGCTATGCGCCGCTTCAGCCTGTCGGCAAGAGTGGCCAGCAGGGCATGATGACGCAGTACAACATGTGGAACATCGCCAAGCTCGGATTGCTCAAGATGGACTTCCTCGGACTGTCGAATCTGAGCATACTGGCCAAGGCCAGAGCCATGATTCTCCGTAGGCATGGGGTCGCGATTGAATTCGAACACCTCCCACTCGATGACGCAAAGACATTTGAGTTGCTGGCCTCAGGCGAGACGCGAGACATATTCCAGCTTGAGAGCAAGGGTATGCGTCGCCACCTCCAGGAGCTCACGCCCTCCGTGTTCGCTGACATTTCCGCCATGGTTGCCCTGTATCGCCCTGGCCCGATGGAGCAAATCGACACGTTCGTAAGGGCGAAGCAGGGTGTTGCCCCCGTCAGATATCCACATCCTGCGCTGGAGGAGATACTGCAGGAGACGTACGGCGTCATCGTGTACCAGGAACAGGTGATGTTCATCGCGCGCACTCTGGCAGGATACTCGATGGGGCAGGCGGACATCTTCCGCAAGGCCATGGGGAAGAAGATCCCTGAGGTGATGAAGCAGCAACAAGAGACCTTCGTCGCCGGCGCCGTAGAAAGCGGGATTGACTCCGGTCTTGCGCACGAGATATTCGCTCTCATAGAGCCTTTCGCGGGATATGCCTTCAACAAGGCGCACAGCGTCAGCTATGCACTCCTGGCCTATCGGGGCGCCTACCTGAAAGCCAACTACTCAATAGAGTATTTCACGGCATTCCTCAACACGTACTGGGACAATCCTGACAAGGTCTGTCTCGCGGTGGAAGAGTGCCGCAAGGCGGGTATCAGGATTCTGCCTCCAGACGTGAACCACAGCCTGCCCGGCTTCGAAATCGAGGAAACGGACAGCGGTCCGGCAATCAGGTTCGGCATTGCGTCGGTGAAGAACGTGGGACTGGCTCCGGTCGAAGCAATCGCGAGTGCCCGCAGCGAGGGCGACCCATTTGCTTCTGTCGAGGATTTCTGCAGGAGAGTTGGCACACGTGGGGTCAACAAGAAGGGCATGGAGAGCCTCATCCGTGTTGGAACGTTTGACTGCCTTGGCTCCAGAGCTGGACTCCTGGCCTCCCTTGATCGCATAGTCGCGCTGGCGCAGGCCGAACAGCGCAGTCGTGATTCGGGGCAGACCTCGATGTTTGAGGTGTGGTCGGAGACCCCGGCGGGACTCGATTTGTGCGTCGACAGCGGAGCACAGGATGTGCCCGCCAAGGACAGGATAGCGTGGGAGAAGGAGCTCACAGGCGTGTACTTCTCTCCGCACCCAATGGAGAGCTTCGCCGCGGAGCTGGAGGATATCGTCTCCGCGCCCTGTGGAGAGCTGGGGCACGAACTCGTGGGGCAAGACGTGGTCGTCGCGGGCATGGTTGTCTCTGTCAGGAACTCCTTCACGCGGGAGGGGCGGCCGTTTGTCGTTGCGGAACTCGAAGATATGTCGGGCAGTATTGAGGTTACGGTCTGGCCCAGGGTTCACGAGAGCACGAAAGGGCTCTGGAACGAAGGGGCCGTGATTATCGTGAAAGGGCAGCTGAGGGGCAGGGAAGGCCAACTCCAGATAAGCTGTCAGACTGCTCAGAGGTACGCACGGCCCAGTGGCGCCACACGCCGCCGGACGAAGCCACGCGTGCTGGTCGTGGATGTGAAGGAGACGGATGATTCAGAGGCGGACATCGCGTTTCTCACGAGGCTCGTCGACCTGCTGAAGGCCCACCCCGGTGAGGATTACGTCTCCCTTGTTGTCGAAACCGTGGGTGGCTCGAAGACTGAGCTCGAGATGCCTGATCTACGTGTCTCGTTCGGCCCTGATCTGGCGCGCGAACTGGAGACTGTGCTAGCCGGCGCCTGCTACAGACTGGACTGAGGCAAGGGTTTGACCGCGCTCCAGTGAGAGGAGCCGCTCCTTCAGCCCGAGCCCTCCCGCGAATCCTGTGAGACTTGAGTCAGCGCCTATCACCCTGTGGCACGGCACGATGACAGGCACAGGATTTCTGTGGAGAGCCTGGCCCACTGCCCGACAGGCCTTCGGCTGCCCGATTGCAGCGGCGACCCATGAATAACTCCTTGTCTCGCCGTAGGGAATCCGGCGAGTTGCCTCCCAGACACGCGTACGAAAGGGTGTCCATGTGAGCGTGTCGACCTCATCGGAGAACGCGACCTGCTCGCCCTTCATGTAGCGCACGAGTCGTTCGGGCAGTGTGCCGAGACTGCCCGGAGTTGCCTCCCGCAATTCGCCCGGAGACAGTCCCGTTCTCTCTCGCATAGCGGCCATGCACGATGAGCGGGATGGGCGGGGGAGCACAATATGCGATACTCCCACGTCGGTGCGGGACACTGCCATCCAGCCAAGTGCAGTGTGGAAAACCGAGTATTCCAAAGCTGTCTATCCCATATCGGGCTCTATCAGCCCGTAGTCCCCGTCCTTGCGGCGGTAGATGAGGTTTGCTTTGTCGTTGTCGGAGTTGACGAAGAGGAAGAAATCGTGCCCGAGCAGTTCCATCTGGTCCGTCGCCTCGTCCAGCGACATCGGCTTGAGCGTGAACCGCTTGGTTTTTACCAGACGCCTCGGCTCCTCGGGAGTCGCCTCTGCAGGCTCAAGGGAAGGCTCCATCTTGCGGACTGTGTCGTTGCTCCTGTCGAAGTGCTTCCCCTTGTAGTGTGAGATGCGACTGGTGAGTGCGTCGACAACCCGGTCTACGGCTGTCCTGATGTCCTCGCCGTGTTCCTGCGCACGAATGAGCACCCCGTTGCTGTCCAGAGTGACCTGGACTACGAACCGCTGGTCCGGCTGCCGTGCTCCCTCCCTGGATATCTCGACTTTGCCTTCATCGATGCTGGGCAGGAAACGGGCCATCTTGCCAATGCGCTTGGTGGCGTAGTCCTCGATGGCGGGAGATACGGACACGTTGTTCTTGGCTACGATCTGGAGTTCCATGTTGACCTCCCATTCTATACTTCTCTGGCAACCGTGAGTCCCCATACGTCAGACGCTCCTGCACTCCGAAGGGCCACTGCGCAGGACTCGAGGGTGGCCCCGGTTGTGCAGACATCGTCAACCACGAGGATTCGCTTGCCGGAGACAGTTGCTTCGTTGCAGGCGAAGGCTCCGGCTACATTCTGTCTCCGCTCTTCGACACTTGTCGTGTGAACCTGGCTGGTGCCCTCTCTCACCCGGGCAAGGGCATCCGCAGAGACCGGTGTACATGTTTCCTTTGCGACCTCGCGCGCCAGGAGAAACGACTGGTTGTAGCCTCTGCGCCTGGCGCGCCCGGGATACAACGGCACCGGAACGATGATATCAGGCTTGTATCCAGCCTCTCGGAGGCTCCTGACAAGGTATGTGGCAAGGGCTGGGGCGATTGCCCTCAGATTGCGGTATTTCAGTTCGTGGATTGCCCGCCGTGCGACACCCTCGAAACGGAGGGGTGACCGGATGACGGAGATGGCGCCCGGCGTCTGTGCACAGGTTGGACATAGTATCCCGCTGGCCTGTGGGCGGCCGCAGCGCGGGCACAGTGGGGGAAAGATCCAAGGAAGTTGGCTCTCACAGTGGGCGCACAAGTAGCTGCCTACTCGACCACAGCCTATGCACGACTGTGGGAAGAAACAGTCAAGTACCAACCTGACGGCACTGCCGGCGCGAAGCACACTGACCTGTGCCTGAGGGGTCCTAGTGCGCGCGTGCGCGCAGTTCACCGCTCAGAATGGGCTCGTTGAGGTATACCTCTCCATTCCTGATCTTGATGTTGTAGCCGCAATCAGGGTTAGTACAAACCCATGCCTTATACGTAATCGGCGCACCTTGGCTTCCAAAGTCCGACAGAGGAACAAGGTCGCCGCTGCCGCACTTCAGGCACTTCGGGAATGATGCGTTGTCCAAGGTAGTCCTCCTCCCAAACCGAGTCTCGCCAAAGTATATATCAAGCCATGTTCACTCGCAAACGAGGCCCAAATGGTCCGGCTCTGCCTCCTACAGGTTGAGCGGTGTCTGTGACAATCTCGTGTAGAGAGCACCCTGCGGCCTGAGCTGGCTTCTCATGAGACTCACCGCCCCTGCGTCGAACCGGAGACCCTCCGGAAGCGCCGCTGCCAGTACGGCAGCCCCGAGTTCACTCTTTGCCTGGCGCGAAGCTTCGGGGCGGACGCGCGCGATGGTCAGGTGCGGCACAAAGGGACGGCTCTCCCTCGCATAGCCCAACTCTGCAAGTGCGATGTCCACCCGTGTTGCCAGCCCTGACAGCACTTCAATGTCGCCACTCAATCCCGCCCAGACTACCCGTGGTTGCGCAGTATTCGGGAAGCCCCCCAGCGCATCTATCTCCAGGTGCATCGGGGGTGTCTCGATGCAGGCCGTCGTCAGTGCCCTCTTGACTTCCTCAACCCGGGGAGTCGGTATCTCACCGAGGAACTTGAGGGTCAGGTGAATCCCGCTGGCCGAGACCCACTTCGCGGGCGTGAGGGACCGCTGCCTCAGCCCGTCGATGACGCCGCCCAGCACTCTCTTGACGCTGTCGGGCAACTCTATCGCCACAAATGCCCGTACGTCATCATGCTCGCTCAATCTGTGTCCCTCCGTGCGACAGGAGCTGCCTGGCGTTTTCACCTGCTATGAGTTTCCTGGTGGCAGACCCCAACTCTGCTTTGTCCATTTCCTGGAGGGCGCGCTCTTGACTTACCAGGGGGAAGTCCGACCCGAACAGGATATGGTCGGAGCCTGCTATTCGTTCCACCACGGAGAAGATGTCGGGGCTGTACAGGTACTGTGTGGCGGCGGTGTCGAAGTACACGTTGGAGAGCGTCTGTCGCACCTCCGGCATCAGGTTGTAGAAGGGAAGCCCACCACCCCAGTGGGCGCATACGAGGACCGCCTGCGGGAATTCTGCCGCGAACCTGTATGGCTGCTCGGGCGTGACAGTGCCCTTGCCTGCGTACGCATGGCCAACCGGTTCGGATACGTGAGTGAGTATCACCATTTGCCGGGCCGATGCGATTTCGACAATGGGTGAGAGCAATGAACTGTCAGCCAGCGAGAAGCCCTGGATGTCGGGGCGCAACTCGCCAATGCCCCTTGCCCCCGACGCGGCACACCGCTGCAGTTCTTCGACTGCCCTCTCGGGTGATGCCGGCTGGAGTGCGCAGAAAGGGATCAGCCGATCGGGATGAAGGCTGGCTGCCTCGATCAGGTAGTCATTCGTGCGCACGCACATCTCATGACTGGTCCAGCCGATGTTCAGTACTACGGAGACATCGACGGACGCTTCGTCCATGCTGGCGAGCAGTTCTTCCGCCGTGGCCAGCTTTGCCTTCGGGTTGGTGTAGAGCGCCGCGAAGCAGGGGTCTACGCTTGCGTAGTGCTCGCGCTCTCTGCGTACCCAGTCAGGCATTATGTGAGTGTGGAAATCGATGACCCTGACTTCTCGCACTCCTGCTCCTTCATGCGACATGCAGCCTACCCCTCAATTCCTTCAGATTCACTACATCCTCTCGATTGTATTCCAAGAGCGTTCGCAGTGCCTCCTCATCACCCTGGCGAACGTAGCGCCACCAGAGAACGACTGCCTGTCGGCCGTTCACCCCTTGAAGCGTCCTCTCGATGCCCAGGCGCTGCTCCACCGCTTTGAGGCCTCCGTAAAGATACTGTCGCCAGCAGTCGTACATCAGGTCTCTATGCAGCATCAATGACTGCAGTGCGACCTGCAGCTTGGATTCGATGAAAACGAGGTCGAATCGGGCGCCATTGTACGTGTACAGTGTGCCGACACCGTCGAGTGCTCGCAGCAGGCTCTCTCTGCTGATCTCGCGCCCCACAAGCTGGACGAGCTCGAATCCATGTGGAATCACCTGGCGGTAGATGCCGACGACGGTGATGTGGTCCGTGAACGGACTGAGTCCGGTCGTCTCGATGTCGAGATAGGCTTCCAATTTCGATGCGGCGCGCAAGGCGTCGGGTTCCCTTCGAGCAATGCGCTCAGGCGTGTCTGTTCTCAAGCGCAGTCATCAGCCAGCCAAGAACGAGTGCCCCGACGGCAACAAGGCCTGTTATGGAAAGGGTGAACACCCATCCGAAGTAGGCAATCATGGCCGGAAGGAGAAAGGGCTTGATTGCCCTGCCGTACAGGAATACTGATATCTGGCCAACTCCCCCACCGTGCCCCCGGACAGTCTTGAGCAGAGGGTACCACGCGTAGATCGGTCCTACGGATAGTACTCCTGCCAGCAGTGACAGAAGAGAGCCTTTCAGCCCCGAGTCCGCCCCGACAAGCAAGGCGACCTTCTGCGGTTTCAGGAACAGATTAGTCAGTAGCAGCGCCGCGAACACTAGAGACAGGGGCACTACCAGATTCAGTGAGACCGAACTGGTGAGAGCCAAGGCGTGCAGGCCGGTCGCGGGGAAGAAGACCAGGACGATGACGTATGTCGCCACGACGATGCCGAGGAAGATGAGCCCTCCCCGCCTGCTCGGGCGGCGTGCGCCGCCTTGCTTCGCGTCGACCTTTGTCACAGGGTTCCTCCGAACAGGGCCACGAACATGGCAGTGAGCATCGCGATTGGGATTGAAATGAGGAACGAGAGTGAGTTGCGTAGAATGGCGAACCGCGTTCCGAGCGTCAGTGCCTCAGCCGGCAGTTGGGCGATTCCCACTGTGACCCAGGTGACCATGAAGGCGGCGATGGCGAAAATGCTCGCGCCATCGGCGAGCAGTTGTTCGGAGATGACGTAGCTGTTGACGGGGTTGCCCGCGAGGATGCTTCCAATTCCTGCGGCTGTAAGAGAATCAAGAAAGGGCTTGCCCGAGAACAGGTTTCCGAGTGCGGACGGAGGAACTGCTGCTCGCACAAGTCCAATCAACAGGACTACGGCGCAAAGGATGGGCAGCATGAAGGCGAACTGGGATACTGCTTTGCGAGCAGCGCGGACTACTTCTCCGCGCCCCGGCATACCGGACCGCGCCACTTGTTTCTCTGCTCTTTCCTGCGTACTCACGTTATCTCAGCCACCTGATGCTTTGCAGGTGGAGTTCGGGTCCGATTGCGGGCTCCGACGAGTGAGTGTACTATAAGCGGGCGCTGTTAGTCATGCTGGTGATGGGCGATTGTGGCTGAGGCCTGGTGATATGCAATGGTGCCGATAGACTACCGTTACTGTCCGGTATGCAGTACCCCTCTCATCGAGGGCATGGTGGATGGCCGGGTGCGGAAGTACTGCCCTGAGTGCAGATTTGTGCGCTACGAGAACCCCTTGCCTGTTGTCGTGGCCGTAGCCGTGAAGGACGGGCGGTTTCTACTCATCAAGCGTGGAATCGCTCCCAAGAAGGGCTTCTGGGGCACTCCTTCGGGTTTCATAGAGAGCGGGGAGACGCCTGAGGAGGCGTGCCTTCGGGAGTTGGAAGAGGAGGCGGGAGTGTCGGGCGAAATCCAGCGACTGATTCGTGTTGGGAGACGTGAGGACACGGAGCTCTACGGCGACATGCTGGTTGTGAGCTACCTCGTGAAAGTTGTCTCAGACGAGCCCGTAGCGGGAGACGAGGTGGACGAGGTCCGTTACTACGACGCGAGCGAATTGCCGGGGTATCTTGCGTTTGCCCTGCGCGATATCGTTGAAGAGGGTGGCAGAGCCAACTAGGAGCCTGTCGGAGAAACAGACCCCTTGGTATTGGTACGAAGGGAGCAGCTCTGCGACGGGGCGCACTTGAGCTCATTAGCGCATCACCGTCCTTCGTGAAGCAACACACCAACCCCACCCTGCGCTGCGTGGTCTCA
>JAUVZB010000013.1 GCA_030602785.1 Dehalococcoidia bacterium | reverse complement strand
GTTGCTCTCATCCGTGCTCTCCGGTTGATACTGAGCGTCTTCGACGCCGGACCAACGGCCCATCACCGTCCAAGAAACCGCCTCAGCGTGGCGGCAAAGCCCACATATACCCACCCTTTCCATCAATCCACGGATTACGGGTGAATGCGTGGTATTGCCTTGGTTGCGCAACAGGAGTATCCTTTGGCGCGGCGGAGACGCATGGACTTAAGCGTAGTTCTTGTGGTGTACACACACCAGCGACCCTGACAGGGGGTATGTCATACGACATGCCCCCTCTTTTTGTGAGGAGCCCTGTCTCTGCGAGTGTGGAAGCGAGTACAGGTGCGGGGGCAAGACCCCGGCGCCAAGGGAGGTGTAAGAGAGTGCTGGAGATTCTATTCCATGGGAGAGGGGGGCAGGGCGCGGTGACAGCGGCGAACATCCTGGTGGCTGCGGCGCTGCGGGATGGCCACAGAGGAGTGCAGGCCTTCCCTCTCTTCGGCTCCGAGCGCAGGGGGGCGCCGGTCAAGGCGTTCGCTCGAATCTCGGATACCGAGGTCAATCTCAGGAGCCAGATCTACAACCCGGATATCGTAGTCGTCCTTGACCCCGGACTACTGAAGCTCGTGAATGTGGCGGAGGGATTGAAAGAAAGCGGTGTCCTTATCCTCAACACGACGGGCAGTCCCGGCGACTTCGAGTTCTCGAAGAGTTTCAGGGTGGCGACAGTTGACGCGGCCGGGGTTGCCCTGAAACACAAGCTTCTCGTGGGAGGCATTCCTGTCATCAACACTCCCATACTCGGCGCCCTGCCCAAAGTCTCTGACGTCGTCTCGCTTGAGGCAATCGAGGAGGCTATCAAGGCGCAGTGGAAAGGCAGCGCAGGAGAGAGGAACGCGGCTGCCGCCCGGGAGGCGTACGAACACACAGAGGTGAACCGATGAAGATGCAGATCAAGACGACGATTTCCCGTCCGGCGGACGGCGTCATGGGGAAGACTGGCGCGTGGCGTGACTTCAGACCGGAGTTGGACTCCTCGAAGTGCATCAAGTGCCTGCTCTGCTGGATATTCTGTCCGGATGGGTGCATCAAGAGAGCTGATGACGATTCGGTGTCGATTGACTACGTCTACTGCAAGGGCTGTGGTATCTGTGCAAACGAGTGCCCGAAGCAGGCGATAACCATGAAGAGGGAGGGCATGGGCGAATGATCATGATTGATACGGGAGACCGCATCGCCGCGAAAGCCGCCCAGATGGCGCGGCCCGAGTTCATAGCGGCCTACCCCATCACACCTCAGACGGTCATCGTGGAGAAGACCGCGGAGTTCGTCGAGAACGGCGAACTGGATGCCGAGTACGTGCGCGTCGAGAGCGAGCACAGCGCGATGACGGCTGTTATCGGGGCGGCTGTCACGGGTGTGAGGACGTTCACAGCGACCTCCTCACACGGTCTGGCACTCATGCATGAGATGCTGCACTGGGCGGCGTATTCGCGCCTGCCCATCGTGATGGTGAACGTCAACCGCGCCCTGGGACCGGGCTGGAACATCTGGGCCGACCAGTCGGATTCCCTGTCGCAGCGGGATACCGGCTGGGTCCAGCTCTACTGTGCCAGTTGCCAGGAGATATTCGACACCACTATCCAGGCGTACAGGCTGGCGGAGATGGAAGACGTGCAGTTGCCCGTGATGGTGAACTACGACGCCTTCGTGCTGTCTCACACGTCGATGCCTGTCGAGGTGCCTGACCAGTCTGACATAGATGCATTCCTTCCTCCCTATCGGGCCTTGTGGAAGATCGACCCTGATGATCCGATTACCTGTTTCAACATGCTTCCGCAGTCGGAGTTCGGCGCCATGCGCAAGGATTTGCATGATGCCCACGGGCGCGTGAAGGAGCTGATACCGGACATTGCCAGTGAGTGGAAGCAGAGGTTCGGCTCGTACCATGGTGGCCTTGTAGAGGAGTACCTGTGTGAAGATGCGGAGTACGTCCTTGTGGCGATGGGAGCGTTTGGTGCTGAAGCCAGGGTGGCGGTTGATGAGTTGCGCCGTGAGGGAATGAAAGCCGGGCTTGCCCGCGTTCGTCTCTTCAGACCGTTTCCGGACGAGGTATTCCGGAGGCTCGCCCACAACCGTACGTTCATTGTCGTTGACCGGAATGTCTCCATAGGCTCCGGAGGGGGTGTGTACAGCGAACTGAAATCCGGGCTCTACGGCTTTGCCGATGCTCCTGTGCATGGCTTCATCGCAGGTCTGGGCGGCAAGGACCTGACGTTCGGAGAGATGTGCGAGATGGTCAAGAAGGTCGCAGCCGGGCGCGCCACTGACGTAGAGTGGTGGGGACTCCAGGAGTAAGGGGGAAACATAATGGCAGTCAAGAACCTACCAAGAGAAGAACTCGTGAGGCAGGGTAGTGGTGGATGCCCCGGCTGCCCCTCGTCCCTCGCCTTGCGTATCACGCTCAAGGCACTCGGCAAGAACACCGTGTTTGCCATTCCTGCGTGTTGCGCTGTTGTCTGTCTGGGTGCATATCCGAAGACGGCCTTCGACGTGCCTGTGGTGAGCATTGCCTTTGAGGCGGCTGCTGCGGCAGCTTCAGGTCTTTGTGCCGGCCTGAAGCGCCAGGGTAAGCAAGACACCAATGTTGTCGTCTGGGCAGGCGATGGTGGTACCTACGACATCGGTCTGCAGGCGCTGTCCGGCGCCGTCGAGAGGGAAACCGACTTCATCTACATCTGCTACAACAACGAGATGTACTCGAACACGGGTATCCAGCGAAGCGGCGCGACTCCATACGGCGCCTGGACTACCACCACGTGGACGGGTAAGACTGAGCAGAAGAAGGATATGCCTGCTATCTTGCGGGCCCACGGCTTGCCCTATATGGCCACGGCCGTGCCGGGCTACCCGGAGGATCTCTTCCGGAAGGTACGGAAGGCTATGTCTATCAGGGGGTCAAAGTACATCGAGATACTTGCCCCGTGCCCTCCGGGATGGCGCTTCCCGATGGACAAGACCGTCGAGATGAGCAAGCTTGCCGTGGACACGGGCGCCTGGGCGCTCTACGAGTACGAGAACGGTCAGCTCAACTTCAATCTGAAGAGCAAGTCCATTCTTGAGAAGAAGACCGAACCGAAGCCTATCGAGGAGTACCTCAAGCTGCAGGGCAGGTTCGCACACCTGTTCAAACCGGAAAGGAACAAGCAGGTGCTTGATGAGATACAGGAGCGGTCTCATGCTGATTGGGAGCGGTTCCGGAAACAGGTGGAGTGTGGTGTGGCGTAGACTCGCTCGCAGTGCTGGCGTACCATCTGCCTGCTGCGACTCTACGCAGGAAAGGAAAGGCGCATGAAGGTAACGGCTGTCAAGACCTATCTCTATAAGGCAGCATGGAACTGGCTTTTCGTGAAGATAGAGACAGACGAAGGTATCCACGGTTGGGGAGAGGCGACGACGGCCGCGCTGGAGAAGCCTGTCGAGGCTTGTATCCACAACCTCGCTGACTACCTCATCGGGAAGGACCCCCGGGACATCGAGTTGCACTGGTCCACGATGTTCCGCAACGCATACTGGCGGCCATCCTTCGTCGTCACAAGCGCGATGAGCGGCCTCGACATAGCCATGTGGGACATCCTGGGCAAGAGTCTGGGCGTGCCGGTCTACCGCCTGCTTGGTGGGGCAGTCCGTGACAGAATTCCTGTCTACCGCAACGGCTGGTGGTTCGCTGCCAACACCACGGACGACTACGTCTGGCTGGCGGAGCGGGAGGTGAAGGAGAGGGGCGCGAAAGCGCTGAAGTACGACCCCTTCTGGGGCACCGACGTATTCACCGCAAGCAAGGACGACATACTGAAGGTGCTGGACAACGTGGCCCGCGTGCGGAAGGCGGTCGGGGACGATGTCCAGATAATGCTCGATTGCCACTCGCGCATGACGACGAACGGCGCCATTCGCTTCGCCCAGGCGGTGCGTGAGTACGACCCCGCGTGGTTCGAGGAGCCGATACCTACGGACGCGGCGCCGGGGGACCTTGCGAGAGTCGTTGCCTCGACCGATATCCCTATCGTGACAGGCGAAAGGATTGTGACGCGCTGGTGCTTCCGTGACATCCTGGAGAAGCGCGCGGCCGCTGCCATCAACCCTGACCCGTGTCACGCCGGCGGCATATCCGAGATGAAGAAGATTGGGGAACTGGCCAACACGTACTATGTTGGCTTCACCCCGCATAGCGCGGGAGGCCCCGTCATGGTTGCGGCGAACCTGCACGTTGAGGCGTGCGCGCCGAACTTCACCATCCACGAGTTCTTCACGGTGGACCCGCCGTACTACGAAGAGGTGCTCAAGGAGCCATATTCCACACTCGTGGACGAGTGCCTGCAGTTGCCCGAGAGGACGGGACTCGGCCTGGACCTCAAGGAGGAAGTGCTCGGGAACCGGCCCTACAAGTACCACGACCTGGGCAGCTTGTGGGATGTTCCTCAGGTGCCCGCAGGCGGCAAGCTGGAGAGCTGACGCACGAGATTACAGGGCGGCCTGCGTATGCCGGTCGCCCTGTGCTTCGGTCGCTTCTGTCCTTGCCTTTCGACTGGTCGGATGCGTCGGGTGCTCCGCTGCTTTCGCGGCCTTCCCCGGTGACGGCATGAAGAGCCGGCCTGTTTGCCTGGGGTTTGCTGTGCTGACACTCAAGCCGCGACAAGTCCTTCCCCGTCATGTCGGCGGCGCCTCCCGGCAGGGGCCAGTCGTGGGGTACTTCGGTGAGAAGGCGCTCACGCCTGCGGTGGTGCACTGGAACCCGCCTCCCCCATGCTCAGCCCTCTCCTCTCTGCCATCTTCAATGCCTTCCACCTCTTCCGGTCCTTTACGTTCAATGACACTGTCTCCCGCATGCGAACATCCTCGCTGAAGAGCTGCGGGAGGACGGAATAGCAGGCCATCAACACGGAGTGCTGGCGTGGTGTAACGTAGACTTGCTCACAGTGTTGGCGTACCATCTGCCTACTGCGATTCTGCGCAGGGAAGGAGACGTACATGAAGGTAACGGCTGTCAAGACCTATCTCTATAAGGCAGCATGGAACTGGCTCTTCGTTAAGATAGAGACAGACGAAGGTATCTACGGATGGGGTGAGGCAACGACGGGCGGGCTGGAGAAGCCTGTCGAGGCCTGTATCCACAACCTCGCTGACTACCTCATCGGGAAGGACCCCCGGGACATCGAGTTGCACTGGTCCACGATGTTCCGCAACGCATACTGGCGGCCATCCTTCGTCGTCACCAGCGCGATGAGCGGTCTCGACATAGCCATGTGGGACATCCTGGGCAAGAGCCTCGGGGTGCCGGTCTACCGCCTGCTTGGTGGGGCGGTCCGTGACAGGATTCCTGTCTACCGCAACGGCTGGTGGTTCGCCGCCAACACCACGGACGACTACGTCTGGCTGGCGGAGCGGGAGGTGAAGGAGAGGGGTGCGAAAGCGCTGAAATACGATCCCTTCTGGGGCACCGACGTGTTTACCGCGACCAAGGACGACATTCTCAAGGTTCTGGACAACGTGGCCCGCGTGCGGAAGGCGGTCGGCGACGATGTGCAGATAATGCTCGACTGTCACTCGCGCATGACGACGAACGGCGCCATCCGCTTCGCCCAGGCGGTGCGTGAGTACGACCCCGCGTGGTTCGAGGAGCCGCTACCCACGGACGCGGCGCCGGAGGACCTGGCGAGAATCGTTGCCTCGACCGATATCCCGATTGTGACCGGCGAACGGATTGTGACGCGCTGGTGCTTCCGTGACATCCTGGAGAAGCGTGCGGCCGCTGCCATCAACCCTGACCCGTGTCACGCCGGCGGCATATCCGAGATGAAGAAGATCGGGGAACTGGCCAACACGTACTATGTTGGCTTCACACCGCATAGCGCGGGAGGCCCTGTCATGGTTGCGGCCAACCTGCACGTTGAGGCGTGCGCGCCGAACTTCACCATCCACGAGTTCTTCACGGTGGACCCGCCGTACTACGAAGAGGTGCTCAAGGAGCCATATTCCACACTCGTGGACGAGTGCCTGGGGTTGCCCGAGAGGCCGGGTCTCGGTCTGGACCTCAAGGAGGAAGTGCTCGGGAATCGACCCTACAAGTACCACGATCTGAGCAGCTTCTGGGATGTGCCGCAGGTGCCCGCAGGCGGCAAGCTGGAGAGCTGACGCACGAAGTCACGGGGCGGCCGGCGAGTGCCGGTCGCCCTGTGTTTCGGTCGCTTCTGTCCTTGCCTTTCGACTGGTCGGATGCGCCGTGTGCTCCGCTCGTTTCGTGGCCTTCCCCTGTGACGGCATGACGAGCCGGTTTGTTCGCCAGAAGCCTGCTGTGCGGGCACTCAAGCCGTGACAAGTCCTTCCCCTTCATGGCGGCGACGCCACGCGGCAGGCCAGTCGTGGAGCACTTCGGTGAGAGGGGCTTTCGTGTCGTTGGAATCGAGGTTATGGGCACCGGGTGTCCTTGCACGCGAGGTGCGCGGGAATCGTGGTCCGCGGGAGTTGTGATATCAGGCTGCGTTGGACTTGCCTGACGTGTCCCGGGCAAGCAGGTGAGGCCGCGTGCAGATATCGTCGTAGTGACGTGAGAAGCCGGATGCGAAAGCGTCCAGCGCCTCGGGGCAGAACTGCGTGCCCCGGCAGCGGCATAGCTCGGTCATGGCTTCGTTGATTGTGAGAGCGCGACGATAGGGCCGGTCGGTAATCATCGTGTCGAATGCGTCGGCGATGCCGATGATTCGACTGCCCAGCGGGATGTCTGTGCCTCGCAGGCCGTGCGGGTATCCGCTGCCATCGTAGTGTTCGTGGTGGTGCAGAATCAGGCCTGCTGCGTCCTGCAGAAATGGTATGTCGTTCACGATTGCAGCTCCGATGACAGGGTGGTCGCACACAAACGCGTGTTCCCTGGCCGACAGTCGCGCCGGCTTGCGGAGTATTGCATCATCGATTCCAATCTTGCCCACATCGTGGAGGATTGCTGCATACTCGAGCGTGGTCATCTCGCTCTCGTCCATGCCCAGCGAGACGCCTGCGACGAGAGCGTACTCTGCCACTCGTTGTGAGTGGCCGCGCGTGTACGGGTCCTTCGCGTCGATTGCTCCCGCAAGCGCTTGTATGGTGGTGCGGTAGCCGTCCTCGACCGATTGGCGCAACTTCGTGTTTTCGAGCGCCACAGCTGCCATTGAGCCGATAAGCTCGGCCGTGGCGAGGTCCTGCCGCGTGAACGGGTGGCTGTCATGTGTTCGTGTCAATCGAAGGGCCCCTGAGGTCCTCCCGTGTGCTGTCAGCGGTACGCAGAGGATTCGCTCGGTCTCGAGTCCTGATTCTCTGAGTCGGACCGCTTCGCCAGGTTCTCGCTCCGTCACGTCGTTCAGGAGGAGCGGCTTGCAGTTCTGTGTGACCCATTTCGCTGCCCCACTGACGTTGTCGACGTGTGTCTGCACCAATTCCCGTGTGCCATCGCTGCTGCTAACCTGGAAGAAGACCTTGTGTCCGTGCCCGTTGGACAGAATGACGGAGCAGGTGGAGGCCATGAGCGCGTGCTGAGCCAGTTGGACCACCTGGTCCACCATCTCCGGCAACTTCGCACTGGCCCAGACCGTGGAGTTGATCTCCTCGAGGAGATGCGCCCTGACTCTGTCCCAGTCGGCTGCTGCGTCCTGAGCAGTCTGCTCTGCGAACCCGGTTGTCTTGACACCCAGGCCAGTGCGCGTCTTGTCTATCGTTTCCGGCCGGGCAGAGACCGCCCCCGTCATCGTCGTCATCTCTCTCTCCTGAAGTACCGCGGCTGTGCTCGGACTAGCGCGCTTCGACTACCTCGCGTACCGTGACCTGCTGTGCTCTGTTGCAGAGCCTCTCGATGTCATCGCTGGTGAACAGTCGCCAGCCATGTCTGTCCGCGGTGCTCACATCGTCGAACTCGCCTGAGCGGAGCCAGCGGAAGAACGTGTTCTTGCTGATGCCCGCTGCCTGGCAGGCCTCGGCTGTCCGGTAGTATTCCTTGCTTCGAATGATGATCGGCATCGCACTACTCCTCTGTTGCTACTCGGGTATACCTGATAGTAGACGCCGTGATGACTGCGGCATAAGACACAAAGGTACAGTTCGTGCGCTCGACTTTCGTAAGCGTGGATTCCCGTACGAAGGTCGCCTTGTGGAGCGGATTTCAGCGAGGATGTTGGATGAGAGGGGAGCGCATGGGAAGCCGCGAACAAATACGGCTGCTGTGGGGCCTCACGGCGCCGTCAGGCTGTCTGCGCCGTCGGCGTCAGCCGCCTGTACCGTATGCGCGGACTCGATTGCGACCGAGTTCCTTCCCCTTGTAGAGGGCGGAATCTGCGGCGGCGAGGAGTTGCGTGCTATTGCTCGCGTCCTCGGGATAGGTTGCGACTCCGATGGTGGTGGTCAGCCGCCCACCGGGCTGGCTGAATCCGGCTCTTTCGAACTCGGTCTCACTCACAGCATGGCGGAGCCGCCGTGCTGTTGCCAGTGCTCTGCTCCCGGGCGAGCCCGGAAGCAGTATCGTGAATTCCTCCCCGCCGTAGCGATAAGCCCTGTCCTGCGGGCGCACGCTGGTCTTGAGTAGCTGGCCGAACCTGTGCAATAGCACATCGCCCTGCTGGTGGCCGTGAGCATCGTTGTATCGCTTGAACCAGTCGATGTCTATCATCAGAAGGGAGAGATGAACACCTTCCGCCGCGGCGCATGCCAGTTCACCCTCGAGGTCGAGGTTGAACTTCCTGCGGTTGAAGCAGCCCGTGAGCTCGTCCTTCGTCGCGAGGTCACGCATCTGTGCATGAATCAGGGATCTCTCGACTGCGACGGATATCTCCCCGGCCAGAAACTCGACGAAGTTGAGGTCGTCCTGACTGAATGCGTTCTTACGCGAGGAGTCGACGTGGATGATGCCGATGACCTGCTCATCCACGACAATCGGGCTGCAGAGCAACGAGACCATTGAGCAACCGTGTGGCACGAAGCCGGCCGCGATGCTGTCCGCCACATCTCCCGTGGCCAGACTTCTTCTGCTGTGGATTATCTCCTGAATGGGGGACAGATCAAGAGGTAGCGCACCTGTCCCAAGGCTGCCGGAGAATCCCTTCTCGCAGACAACCTTGAGCTCGCTGCCCTCGATAAGGAGTATCGCGCACGCGTCGCAGTCCAGGAGGTCGACCAGTTCCCGAACGGAGAGCCGTGCAATCTCCTCGAGTTCCAGGCTTGGCCCTATGCTGTTGTGAATGCGTGCGGTGGCCCGCAACCGGTCAATCTCATCGTGGACTACCGGCATACCCATAGCGTGCTCCTTCCGTGCAGATTGAAGGCCGATGGCGCAGCGCTGACCTGACGCGCACCGCGGTGGGGCAACGTCGCGGGGGAGGGCTGCCGCATCCGGTGTCCTGGTCGTGGATGGTGTGCGTATCCGGCCGGGGCCCTGCTACTCAACGAGTTGCATCTCCTCCCCGCAGCAGACGAGAATGCCCCCACCCACCTTCGTCACGGACACTTCGTTGCCGCATATGTTGCACACGTACCTCTCACCGACTTTCTCAACGGCCATTGCGTCTGCCTCCATCTTGCCCGTCGTTGGGTTCCCCGCAAGCGTCCATCTGCATGAGGCCGAGTGCGAACTGCCCGGCGTTGGCGAGGTCACGCTCGCTCGGCCGCCCTCTCGCGATTCCTCCCAGCTTGCCCCAGATGCCGTAGGTATCGTAGCCCTTGCATGAGTACTCTCCGGTGATGAGGAAGCCCTTCCGGACAAGGATATCCCGGAGTGCTCTATGGTAGTCCTTCCCAAAGACGAGCGCAGGCCGGTAGCCCATGCCGCTTGTGGAGAAGATGAAGGCACGCCGGCCGCTCGCTTCCGGCAGCTCCGCGGCCAGTGAGAGGATGCTCTTGTGGTGCCTGCCGAAGTAGATGCCGGAGCCGAACCCGAGCAAGACCCCGTCTTCGAACGGTTTCTTCCCGGCCTCTGCCGGTTGCAGCACAGTCCCGCCGACTGCCTCCGCCATGGCTTCGGCCACCTTCCGCGTGTTGCCATGGTGCATGGATGTGCACACGATGACGGACGGCACGATCTGCATCAGTGCCTGTGTCCTGCCGGCAGCACGGAGAGCAAAGGCACCGTGGAGTGCCGCATCACCCTTTCCGTGACGCTGCCGACGGTCCATCTTGTGAGCCCGGAGGCCCCCTGCGTACTCATAGCGATGAGGTCCACGCCGTTCTCAGTTGCGTAGTCCAGTATGACCGAAGCGGGGTCGCCTTCCAGCACGGCGGTCTTGACGCTGCTGCAGTGTGTCCGCAGCCCGTCGGCCACGTAGGAGAGATACTCCTCAGCCGCTGTCTTCGCCTTCTGCTCGACGTTGCGGGCGGTTGCCTCACCGATGTAGCTGATGCTGGACGGGGAGAACGATTCAACCACCCTGAGCAACACCACTTCCGGGACCCCGCACGACTTCGCAATGAGCCGCACGTGGTCAATTATGCATTCGGATTCCTTGGAGCCATCCAGGGGTACCAGTATCTTCTCGTACATCTTCGTCCCTCCCTCCGCATACCTGGTGGTGGCTACCTGTGGAAACGGCAGCCATTGCTCCGTCCGCGCCTCCCCGATGCCCGAACGCTCCATCCCCGAGAGTTCGGCGGTTGCCTCTCCTTCGCCGTTGTACCGCGGCGCCACAGACGGCCAGACAGGGATAGCTCCTTGAATTCGAGTATAGACACGGGGACAGAGGAAGTCAATGGAAGGGGTACGTGTGAGTGGGTCAGTCGTGGTTGCTCGTGGCTCTGCGTGCCCTTTTCCGGGCGACGACGGCGACAGCCGCCGTGCCCGCAAGTGCATGACGCGTCCCATGTCTGTATCTCCACCAACTCTGCCTTCCGGCGGCGTGGACATGGCACCGTCTTGTGTCAATCGCCTCGGATGCGCCTGTGCAGCAGAAGTCATCCTGTTATACGATGAGAGTCTGGAATTGCGTTGTGTCAGGAGGCGCGGAACATGAAGACGCTGGTCGTGTACTACTCGAATTCGGGGCGGACACGATGCGTGGCGGAGACAATCGCCAGGGAGCTCTCTGCCGACATCGAGGAGATCGAGGAGAAGCGTCCCCGGCCGACGTACAGGCGGGGGAACGGTGAGAAGACGGGTGGTGGAGGCATCGCGCGCGCAGCGGGCGCCGCCGTGCTCGGCCTTGGTTCGGGTATCAAGAAGGCAACGCACAGCGTTGCGGACTACGATATGGTGATTGTCGGTACGCCCGTCTGGGCCGGTTCTGTCTCGCCGGCGGCGCGCAGCTACCTGAAGCAGCAGAAGAAGTCTCTGCCGCAAGTTGCCTTCTTCTGTACGCGGAAAGGCGAAGCGACGCCTCGCATCTTCAAGCAGATGGGCGCGCTCGCAGGCAAGGAGCCAATTGCGACTGCCTCGGTGGCTGCCGATGACGTGAACTCAGGGGCGTATGAGGCGGACGTCTCAACCCTGACCGCGCGGCTACGCGGAGAGAAGTAGCGCGCAGCACGTGGCGGCTTCCCGCGAGCGCGTGCCTCGTTGTGCGCACCTGCCGTAGCCGTCGTGGTGTCTGCGCCTCCTCGATGCCCGGCGTCGCATCCCCGTTAGTTCGTCGGCCGCCTCTCCCTTGCCATTGTACCCCGGCGGCACAGACGGGCAAACACGCACCACTCCTTGAATCCGAGTACAGACACGGGGCAGTGGAAGGCGGCGGAGAGGATGCGTACGAGTCAGTCGCTGTTGCCCGTGGCTCTGCGTGCCCTTCTCCGGGCGGCGACGGCGATAGCCGCCGTCGCCACAAGTGCCAGCGCGATGGCAGCGTACGTGGATGCTCTTGGAGCCACGTTGTCTCCACCTGCCCGGGTCGCTTCGGATTCCTGAGGCTCCGGGTCGGTCTCCGCCGGTGTTGCTGCGGGCTGCTCGCCAGGAGGTTGTTCACCCCACGAGACCTCGAGGTAGGGCTGGAATCCGTCGCCCTCCTCGTGCGAATAGAGCTTCAATTCGTTCTCGCTTCTCGGGTCGGGTGGCGACACGCCCTCGTAGTCCCGCCGCTCGAGGAGGCAGAGCTTCGTTACGCCGGCCTTGTTGACAACGGTGTCAGGGTCCTCAAGCGGGAGAGCGCGGTAGGCCAGCTCGGTCCATTCGCCTACGTCGACGTGCGCGCACACGGGCAGAGCCTCGTCGGGCAAGGCGTAGTCGTCGGGCGCGAGCGGCATACTCGGGTATTCGTCGGTGCCTCCCAGGATGTAGAGCTGGCAGTCGTCGAGGTCACCGGTGCACTTGGAGTAGATGTGCAGCACTGCCCCGGTGAGTTCGCAATCGTCGGGCAGAGAGGACGTGTCGAAGAACAGGAACCCGCGGTAGATGATGTCGGTCCTCGAGTTGATTTTCACGTAGCGGAGGTCTTCGAACACCTCGGCCGGAGCTTCTGAGTTTCTTAGCGCTTCCCAGCCATCTTCCCCGTTCTGTCTGAGATGGCCGTCTGCGGGCTCGGACAGGAAGGTCTCACTCTGCGGCGAGTCGGCGGACATTGCCGGGGGCCAGGCGATGCAAGCGGCGGCGCTGATGGTCGCGAGCAGTGTGCACGCTCGTATGAGCTTCGATTGCGCCGTGAGTGTCATTCTGTGGAAAGGGGAAGGCTCTGTGTCTGTTGTCGGCAGTCGTCCATCATGTAGTCATCGCCCGGGTGCAAACGATGTCGGATTCGTATTGTATACTCGCTGATGAGGGCCCGTAAACGCGCCGGTGTCTTGTTCCGTCTGGGGCGTATTTCACCGGCGGGCCGTGACAGAGGGTAGACCCTCACAGGACGGCGAACATGCATGTGACAACGGCGATTCCGGTCATATCGGACAATTACACGTACGTTGTGGAGGATGCCGGCAAAGCTCTTGTGATTGACCCCGGAGAGGCATCGCCGGTGCTGCGGCGACTCCGTGAGACGGGTTCCACGTTGCTGGTGGTTCTCTGGACCCACGACCACTTCGATCATACAACAGGGTCGGATGAACTGGTCGCCAGGACAGGCTGTGAGCTTGTCGGCGTGCCGCCTGTCGGTGATGCAGGGGAGGCAACGCTGCACATCGGGCCGTTCACCGTCAGGGTGTTGAGCACGCCCGGTCACTCGGAGGATTCTGTCTGCTACTACCTGCCCCCGGTGGACGGGTCTCCCGGAGCGGTTTTCACCGGGGACACGCTCTTCGTCGGTGGTTGCGGACGCGTCTTCACTCACTCGCCGGAGACCATGTGGCAGTCATTCCTGCGGCTTGCGTCGCTGCCGCCGGACACTTGTGTGTACTGCGGACATGACTACGCGCTGGAAGACTACGAATTCGCAGTGACGCTTGAGCCGGGGAATGCCCGTGTCAAGGAGAGACTGGACGAGATTCGCGCACTTGTCGAGTCAGGCCGGCTCACAGTTCCCTCGACGGTTGCACTCGAACTTGCGACCAATCCTTTCATGCGAGCGAGCGACCCCGAACTGAAGCGGGTGCTTGGTATGCCGGACGCCCCGGACGTGGATGTGTTCGCGGAGTTGCGGCGAAGGAAGGACCGCTTCTAGTTGGCCTGCCGGGCTTCGGGCGGGAGTTGTACCCTGGATTCCAGTGAACGGCGATGAGTCCCACCGCCGATGTCTTTCCTATCTCATCAATCCCCAGATGACGTGCCAGACGAAATCAGCACTCGTGTGCACGGTCACAGCGGCGAGATAGCCGCTCTTCCGCAGGAAGTGCGCGGTGACGAGCGACAGCGTGCCGTTGAGCACGAAAATCTCCACCATCATGGCTGTCGGAATGTCCGCGAAATTCCCTGTTCCCATTATCAGCATGACTGATGGGATATGGCTCGCAGCGAAGAACATGCCTGAGAAGATGGCGGCTGCCCAGAATACGGCGTTCTCCTGCTCGCCTTTCAAGGCAATCCTTGACACCAGCCAGACCAGTAGTGGAATGAAGAACAGCCTGAAGACCATCTCCTCGCCGATGCCGGCGGAGAGGGACGCGAGAATCGACGTTGGAAAAGGTGGATGAGGCAGTGGTCCGAGGCTGTGGAACCTGCTGAAGACGTTGTCGGCCACGATGAAGATGAGCCCGATCCACAGGCCTGCGACAGCCGGTGTTGTGAACCGCTGTCGGGTTGTCACCCGAGAGTCCAGGAGGTCAGGGTAGCCCAGTTTCCTGGTGAGCCGCAGGCCGACGTAGCCGAGGCCACCGTAGACGAAGAGAACTACAGAAGCATTGATAACCGCCGAAAGGGTCGGCGATATCGCGGTGGACTCGCCGCTGTCTGCCATTCCCAGAGGCAGAAAGCTTGTGGCGGCGGCAAGGCCTGCGTTCAGCAGGACCAGACCGAAAAAGACCTTTGTCGAAGTGGAGAGCTGTCTCACTGGTGGGATATTCTAGCGCAAAGGCAGGTTCAGGGTAAGCCGGCGGGAGAGTGCGGGGCAGTACCAGCGGCTCCTTCCGGCGGCCGACTGCACTCCTGCCCTGCACGGCGCTTGTAATCGCGGCCTGCGGTCGGATTCGTGCTCTTGTGAACACCACAGGCAGTCGGGTAAGCTTGTGCGCAATGGCGGTGATGAGGCGGCCGAAACGTCTTCTGCGTGACGGGACCGATGTCTGAGTTGCGGCTTGACCCTACGACCCGTGAATGGGTCGTTATCGCGACCGAGCGTGCCAGGAGGCCGCACGATTTCGCGCGGGCAACTGCAAGGCCTCTGCCCGAGGCGTTCTCTCCGTCGTGCCCCTTTTGCCCCGGCAATGAGGCCCGGACGCCTGAGGCGAGTGCCTCGTATGCGGACCCTGCGACCGGCAGCTGGCGGGTGAGGGTCTTCGCAAACAAGTTCCCTGCCGTCGGCCCGGAGGGCTCCACGGAGCGCCGGCAGGAGCATCCTCTCGCCCTCTGTGTGGATGGTGTGGGCGCTCACGAGGTGGTTGTCGAGTCTCCTCTCCACAACCGGATGCTGGGTCTCATGAGCGATGAGGAGGTGTTCGACGTTGTGCGGGCCTACAGGGACCGCCTCGTGACTCTGAGCGCCCTCCCCTATGTGAGGCAGGTCACCATCTTCAAGAACCACGGGCCGTCGGCGGGAACATCGCTCGATCATCCGCATTCCCAGATTGTGGCTACGCCGGTGGTGCCCTGGCACATGCGGCACCGGTACGATGTCGCTACCCTCCACTTTGACGAACGCGGCAGGAATCTCTACTCTGACCTGCTGCAGTTTGAGCTGGAACAGCGAGTGCGCGTTGTGCGCGAGTCACCATCGTTTGTGGAGATTCACCCCTACGCCTCGCGCCGGCCTTTCGAGACCTGGATAGTTCCGAGGAGCCCCAGGGCTTCGCTTGCGGGCGTGCCGGATGCTGAACTCCGTGAGTTTGCGGGAGTCATGCGGGACTCGCTGCGGCGCTTCTTCACGGGGCTCAACAACCCGGATTTCAATCACATCCTGTACACGGCGCCGGTGGGTGACGAATGCGAGCCGTACTATTCGTGGCATCTGCGTATCTACCCCAGGCTCACCGCCGTGGCGGGCTTTGAGATAGGCTCCGGCATCCATATCAATACGAGTCTTCCTGAGCAAACGGCCCGATTCATGCGCGAGTTGGCATCGGCCGACGCAGGGGAATGAAAGGAGACTGCCATGGACCATTTCGGCCTTGTTCGGATTGACGACTACGAGCCGCTCATCGGCGCAGAGTCGATAGCAAGAATCAAGAGGAAGGCCCTGCCTCTGCAGGACTACCGCGTTGTCAATGTCAACTCCACCTACTATGGAGGGGGAGTGTCGATGTTGCTCTCGTCACTCACCATTCTGATGAACAGCCTCGGTATCGAGACCGGCTGGCGGACGATTCACGGCTCCCCTGACTTCTTCACGGTGACGAAGAAGATGCACAATGCGCTCCAGGGTGGGGACATCAACTGGAGCGAGCGCAAGCGGGAGGTGTTTGAACACGTCGTCTACGAGAACTCAATCCTCAACCATCTGACGCACGACATCGTCATCATCCACGACCCGCAGCCGCTCCCGCTGGTGACCCACTACAGGAAGGGTGGCCCATGGGTCTGGCGCTGCCATATTGACCTCGGCGCCCCGAACCCGGAGCTGTGGTCGTACCTGACACAGTTCATCAACCAGTACGACGCGGCGATTCTGAGCTCGCGGGACTACGCGCAGCAGATCGAGACACCCCAGGTCTATTTCATGCCTGCTATCGATCCGTTCTCCATCGTGAACAAGGAGATGCGCGACGACGAGGTCGATGAGAGACTGTCTCACCACTCCATACCGACGGACCTGCCGCTGGTCGTGCAGGTGTCACGCTTCGATCGATGGAAGGACCCCCAGGGAGTTATTGACGCGTTCAATCTCGCCCGTGAGGCTGTCCCCTGCCGTCTCGTCCTTCTCGGCAACGTCGCGACGGATGACCCTGAGGGACCGGCGGTCTACGAGTCGCTCCTGGGACAACAGTCAGACGACATAATCATCATCAGCCACCAGGACGGCGCCCTTGTGAACGCTCTTCAGCGCAAGGCGGCGGTCGTGTTGCAGAAATCGCTGCGCGAGGGCTTCGGCCTCACCGTATCCGAGGCTATGTGGAAAGGAACTCCCGTCATTGGTGGTGATGTGGGGGGAATCAAGCTGCAGATCGAGGATGGCGTGAACGGATTCCTTGTCTCGTCGGTCGAGCAGGCCGCCGGGAGGATTGTCGAGTTGCTGAATGATGCCGGGATGTGTCGCGAGATGGGCCTGAAAGCACGCGAGACGGTGAGGCAGAACTTCCTGCTGAGCCGCTATCTGGAGCAGTACCTCGACCTGTTCAACTCGTTCGAGACCGTCTATCGGCTGCGAAATTGCTCGTCGAGGTAGTGTGAAGGCTGGCTGCTGAGGGAAACGACCCTGATATGGGGCGCGAATCTAGAGCGACGGGGCGAAAGAGTCTGAGTCCGTTGTGACTCCGCCTTGGCGGACTCAAGGGACGTCTGGCAGCGCTCCAGCACCGTCGCCAACTCGTCCTTGAGTTCGGCTATGACGTTGGCCTCGACTGCCTGGCGAGCGCGGGCTATGGCCCGCTCGAAATGCCGTGCCTTGCTGTTGCCGTGCATGATCTGGACAACTCCGTTGACGCCCCACAGCATCCCGCCGCCGGCGCTCTCGGCTCGCGTCAGCCGTGTGAACGTCGACATCTGACAGAGGACTCGACGGCCCGGTCCCATCAGCGGCCGACCTTTCAAGCGACCGCTCACCCAGCGCGTGAAACACGGCCCGAGGCTCTCATAGAACTTGAGGAGCACGTTGCCCACCATGCCGTCGCAGACGATGACGTTGGCCTTGCCGGTGAGGACATCGAAGCCCTCCACGTTGCCCACGAAGTTCAGGCCGCTCCGCTCGAGGAGAGTGTAGCTGTCCTTGAGAGCGCGGGGTCCCTTGCCCTGTTCAGTTCCTGTGCTGAGGAGAGCTACCTTCGGCTTGTCTATGTGGAGCACCCGTCTCGCGTACACATCGCCGATGGCCGCGAAAGAGAGCATGTGATGTGGTTTGCAGTCGACATTGGCTCCACCGTCAACAAGGATGGTCTCGGGAGCGAGGCCGACAAGAGGGACGCAGACGACCGGTCGCCCGATGCCTGGTATTAGGCCGACGAAGTGCATTGCGCTCACCGATGTCGCGCCCGTCGATCCGGCGCTCACCATGGCATCTGCCTTGCCGTCACGGACGAGTTTCGCGGCCATAGATACGGAAGACAATGCCTTGCGTCGCAGCGCGTTCGTGGCGGACTCTCCTTCGCGAATGGCTTCGCGGGACTGGACGACAGTTACGTGTTCGGGCAGGCCGCCGCACCGGTGGATCTCAAGCGCAATCTGGTCCGGTGGGCCTACGAGGATAACCTCGACGCCGCCCCGCTGGGCTGCCTTGAGTGCTCCCTTGACACTATCTGCCGGCGAGTGGTCCCCGCCCGCGGCGTCAACTGCGATTCTGATTCGTTTTTGCAAAGCTGTTTTCAGTGGTGCTGGAAAGCGGCAATATCGAATTATCGTACTAACTCTGATTGCAGAGTGCAAATCGCGTCGCACACTGCAATGTCGGGCAGGATGGGCCACTTGCGCCACGGGTTGTCAGTGCGCAGCGTTCCTGAGCGGGATGTGTCGCGCAGCCTCGACCCAAGTACAGAGGGCATCCCACTAGTGGCTGCGCGGGCTCAATTGGTACTGGCAACGCTCCTGTCACGGGAATCCGGCGGTTGCAACTCCGGGGCTCACAGAATGGTTCTGAGGGAGAGAGCCCTCGGTTGCGCCGCCTCGGTGCGTGCTCTACTCCACAACCACGGCGGTGCCGTACGCGAGGATTTCGGACGCGTTCTGCATGACCAGAGAGGTGCTGAATCTCATCCCGACGATGGCATTGGCGCCCTGGGCTTCGGCTTCCTCAATCATCCGCGCAATCGACTCCTCGCGCGCCTCGGCCATCATCTTCGTATACTCCACGATCTCACCGCCCACGATGCCCCGCAGGCTGGCGACGATGTCCTTACCGACATGGCGGGCTCGAATCGTGCTCCCCTTCACCCAGCCGATTGTGCGGACTGTCTTCTTGCCAGTGATGGTGTCGGTGGTCGTGATTATCATCTCTCCACCTCCTTGAAGCGGTCGTCCTTGCTGGAACGCCGACGGTCTCTCAGCACAACTCCGAGCAGGAGAAAGAGTCCGAGCCCGGCTGCGCCGGCCGCGATGCGCAGCAGCAGGTCGACCTCGGGGTTAGTGAAGAACTCCTTCACTCCCAGGAAGACGAGTGCGACCACTCCAAAGCCAATCAGTGCGTAGGCCAGCTTCTGCATCCTCGCTCCTCCTTGCGGTATTCTGCCCTGTGGCGAGGGCGTCGGCATCGTGTGTCACCAGTGCTTCGGTCCGGACAGGAAAGCCTCGACCCCGGAGCGCCGCAGCTTCTTCAGATTGCGTATGTGTGCGTCGCCGTGCGCTGCGACGAGTGGCTGAAGCTTCTCACACGTCTCGAATTCGCCGCATTCCCAGCAGCCTGCCAGTCCCTTCCCCTGGCTGCATGTTCGTATCTTGCACCAGGGAGGTCCGCCTCCACCCTTGCACATGGACTTGCAGCGCAGCTTCACGAGCGCGCCCAGCAGCTCGTAGGAGGCAGGGTAGCCGGAGAAGACCTTGAAGTAGGGCACTGCAGAGAGTGACCGGGCAGTCCGGTCGAATTTCGCCTTGCGGAGCTCGGCCCTCAGGTCGCGCGCAAGGTCGGCGATTCTGCCTGTGTGGAAGGGGCACTCCTCGCAGTAGAGTCCGCAGTAGGCGATGCCGTCTGTGGGGGCTGCCGACGCTACGGGTCCGGCGGGAGTGCTGTTCGGGTCTTTCATGTCAGTGCCCTCCTCAGTGCTTTCTTTCTGCCGTCCGGGAACATAATAGCACCTGAGCAGTACTGTTGTGTCGTTGCGACGGCCTTCTCACGTGTTGTCACGATTGACGCATGTCACTCTCTGAAGTAGCATGTCTACACGGGCGACGGTTCCCGAACCGGATGCCTCGCCCCGGGTCTCTATGAAAGACGTCGTGAACATAGTCCGGGCCCTGTCCGCGGATACGCGGCTGCGGGTGTTGCAACTCCTCCGGGGTGGGGAGATGAGCTCCTCGGAGCTGCAGCAGATGCTGGGTGTTCCGCGCCAGACCGTCTCGTACCACTTGCATGTGCTTGAGACCGGCGGACTTGTCACGTCGAAGCGTGAGGGCCGTCGTATCTTGTACTCTCCGTCCATCCCTGCCGTGGCCGACGCGGAGGGTGAGTTCGAGCGCTTCCTCGAACATGCCCTCGACGACGCTTGCTAGCTGTCGAGTCGCACCTGGCCTGCTCCGATGTTTCTTCTTGCATACTGAGCCCGATGGCCCGACCTGCTGTCCGACAGGACGGCGAGCTTGCTGCGTTGCGAGCGCGCTCTGTAGACCCGCCATTCGACCCGTCCCTTTGCGCGGAGATTGCTTGACATCATGCCCCGGTAGTTGTATGTTTATACAACAATCATGTAGAGGTGGCTATGGTGACCAGGACAGGTGTGAACAGGACGCGCGACAGGATTCTCAAGTTCATTCAATCGTTCATCGCGGAGAAAGGCTACTCTCCCTCGGTGAGCAATATCGTCGACGGCTGCAGCTTGAGTTCCCCTAACCTTGTCCAATATCACCTGAACGTGCTGGAAAAGGAAGGAGTGCTGCGCCGGGAGCCCGGTGTGTTCCGGAGCATTCAGCTTGTACAAGGAAACAATGTAGAGGTGCCCTTGCTGGGCGCCATAGCGGCCGGCACCCCGATTCCGGTGCCGGAGTCCGACAACTGGGTTAGCGGCGCCGAGGAGGTGCTTGGCCTGACCCGTGAGCTTGTGGGAGATGGCAAGAATCTGTTCGCGCTCAGGGTGAGAGGGAGGTCCATGATAGACGCATGCGTCATGGACGGAGATATCGTCATCCTGGAGGCGACGCAAACGGCCCTGGACGGCGATATGGTGGCCGTGTGGCTCAAGGATGAGCACGAGGTCACGCTCAAGCGTATCTACAGGGAAGAGAACCACATCAGGCTGCAGCCGGCCAACCGGCAGATAGAGCCCCTCTACGTGGACCCCGGGAACGTGGAGATACAGGGCAGGGTGGTGGCGGTGATACGAAAGCTGGCGCGCTGAGTATCCTCTGCCGGAGTTCATTCGATGAGAATCGCATGTCTTCATGTGCCGCACTTCGCCATCCAGGCGGAGCGGCGGGATAATCCTGCCCTTTGCGGGAAGCCGCTTATCATAGGTGGCTATCACCACGAAACGGGCCGTGTGTGGGATGTCTCCGAGGAGGCCGCCGCCTATGGCGTTGTGCCGGACGCTCCACTGCGACAGGCCTATTCCCTGTGTCCCCGGGGCGTGTTCCTGCCCTATAGCGAGGAGAGATGCCGACAGGCTTTCTCTCGTGTGCTTTCCCTGGTCGCGCAGCTTTGCCCTCTTGTTGAGCCGGCCCCACCATCGCATGTACTGATGGGTCTCAAGTATGAGGCGAACGAGGCCCGGTTTGTCGCAGATGTCATGGCCTCGGTGGAAGAGGAGATGGGGTTCCTGCTTTCCGGCGGCATCGGCTCGACGGGATTTGTGGCCCGCCTCGCCTCTGAAAAAGCGGAGCTATCGCAGACACTGGTTGTCCCTGCCGGCGAGGAGCAGGCCTTTCTTCAGTACCTGCCCCTCGAAAGTCTTCCTGTCTCGGCCGGAACGATACGCAGGTTGTGCCTCTTCGGCATCTCGCGGGTGGGTGAACTGCTGACGCTGCCCCGCGGGGCTGTGGAGTGCCAGTTCGGAAAGGAGGGCCGACGGCTCTACGAACTCGCGCGTGGTTCCGATGACGGGTCAGTGGGGCAGTGGAAAGAGGAGGGTGAGTTTGTACTGGAGAAGTGCTTCGATGTGCCCGTTGAGGATAGTGGCGAACTGCTGGAGGCCACGGAGGAGTTGCTCGAATCACTATGCCGAAAGTTGAGGGAACGCTGGCAGTGCTGCCGCACACTTGTGGTGTCTGTGTGCTTTGAGAATGGAGAGATCGCACGGCGAGAGTTGCATTTCAAGGAGCCCGTCGCTTCGCGGCAGAGAATGGCGCGCAGAGTCCTGGAGTGCGTGGAGGAAATCGCTCGCTCCTACCCGGTGGAAGAGGTTCGATTGGAAGCTGGAGACCTCTGCGCTGAGAAGGGAACGCAGACGTCGTTCCTCGATGGACCCCCGAGATCAAAAGAGCAGCTTGTGGAGGCAGTCAGGGTGCTGCAGCAGCGCTATGGGAGAAGCGTGCTGAAGAAGGTGGTGTCCCGCAGGAATGGCAGACTGCCGGAGGAGCGGTTCTCCTTCGCTGCGTGTGAAGCGGAGGAGTGATGAATAAGCTCGTATGGCAGATCCGGGAGATAAGTGTCACGGAGTCGGACGAGTGCGAGCCGGTTGAGGTCATGTTCGAGGGTAGAAAAGGGGTTGAGTGCATCATGAGTCGCTGGAGGGTGAACCTGGAGTGGTGGAAACGCCCGGTGGAGAGGGACTATTTCTGTGTGAGGCTCGAGGGAGGAATCATCTGTGAGCTCTTCAGAGATATGGCGACAGGCAACTGGCAACTCCAGCGTGTCTACGATTGAGCACGTGAGATGCCGGGTCAGACGACTCTCGTGTATTCAGGGCAATCGGCATGAACGGGTACGTAGAACTTCACTGCCATTCCGCGTTTTCTCTGCTCGACGGCGCCTCCTCGCCGGAGGAACTGGCGCGGCGTGCGGCTGAACTCGAGATGCCCGCGCTTGCACTCACTGACCACGATGGTCTCTATGGGGTGGTGCGCTTCTACCGGGCATGTAGCCATGAGGGCATCAAGCCTGTCATCGGCACCGAGCTGACACTTGAGGGTGGCTACCATGTCACTCTCATTGCCCTGGATGCAACGGGATACTCGAACCTGTGCCGCGCCATCACGAAGGCGCAACTCGCCAGCTCCAAGGGCCAATGCGTATTGTCATGGGCGACGATGGCGACTCACTCAGCAGGCCTGCTGTGCCTCTCCGGTTGCAGTGAGGGCGAGCTACCACGGCTCATCAGGGGCGGCCTGCGCGAGAAGGCTCGCAAGGCCGCGTTCCGGTACATCGAAATCTTCGGCAGGGACCGTTTCTACATCGAGTTGCAGAACACTTTGTATCCCGACGATGCCCGGCTCTGCGCTGCCCTTGTAGAGCTGGCGCGGGAGTGTGGTACTGGCTACGTGGCAACCAACAACGTGCACTACGCGAGAAAAGAGTCCCATCGCCTGCACGACGTGCTCACCTGTATCAGGAGCCGTAGCACGCTCGACGATTGTGCCGAACTCAAGCTGAACGCGGAGTTCTACCTCAAGTCGCACGCGGAGATGAAGATTCTGTTCAGGGACTACCCCGCAGCATTGCGAACTGCCGGCGAACTGGCGGAACGATGCAACGTGACGCTCGAGTTCTCCGGCTACCGCTTCCCGGACTTCCCTCTGCCTGAGGGCGAGACCGCGAAGAGCTACCTGGCTCGCGTGTCCCGGCAGAAGGCGCATGAGCGCTATGAAGAGGTGACCTCCGAGGTAGAGACCAGGGTCGCTCATGAGCTTGACCTTATAGACAGGCTGGACCTGTCCGGTTACTTCCTCATCGTCTGGGACATCATGGAGTATGCGAGGCAGCACGGCATACCGGCCCAGGGACGGGGCTCGGCGGCTAACTCCATCATTGCCTACGTGCTTGGCATCACGAAGGTTGACCCTATCGGTAACAGGCTCTTTCTCGCGCGCTTCCTCAATGAGGAGATGTCCTCTATTCCGGACATAGACATAGATGTGTCCACCGCGCACAGGGAAGAGCTCATCCAGTACGTGTACAGCAAGTACGGCCAGGAGCACACCGCCATGGTGTGTACGTACGTGACATTCCAGGCACGGAATGCCCTGCGAGAGGTCGGCAAAGTGCTCGGTATGCCGGTCCATGTGATTGACCGCCTGGCGAGGTCCGTCTCGTCGTACGGGTATGGCCCGGGTAATTTGAGGAAGGAACTCTGCGGCATCGATGAGTTCAAGTCGTACTTCAACCGGGTGACGTGGCAGGAATTCATATCCATCTGTGTGCAACTCGCGGACTTCCCGAGGCATCTCTCCATCCATAACGGCGGGATACTCATCTCCTCCTGTCCTTTGAGCGACATCGTGCCGCTCGAGAAGGCGACTATGCCCGGCAGGATTGTCTGCCAGTGGGACAAAGACAGCGTTGCGGATGTGGGGCTGATAAAGATAGACCTGCTCGGCCTGAGGATGCTCTCGCTTCTTGATGAGGCGCGCGTGCTGGTGGAACGGGAGCACGGTGTTGCCCTGGACCTCGACGCGCTTCCGCAGGACGATGCGAGCGTGTACGACATGATAGGCCGCTGCGATACCATCGGCGTCTTCCAGATTGAAAGCCGCGCCCAGATGCAGACACTGCCGCGCACGCGGCCGCGCTCCATCGAGGACCTGACGGTGGAGGTCTCAATCATACGACCGGGTCCTATCCAGGGGAACATGGTGCATCCCTACATCCGACGGAGGAACGGCCTTGAGAAGGTGACGTATCTGCATCCCGGGCTGGAGCCGATACTCTCCGAGACCCTGGGCGTCATCCTCTTTCAGGAACAGGTAATCCAGGCTGCCATAGCGATAGCGAGCTTCACGCCGGGAGAGGCGGACCAACTGAGACGGGCGATGAGCCGCAAGCGCTCGCATGAAGCTATCGAGCGGTTGCGGCAGCGCTTCATGCAGGGAGCACTGGCGAATGGCGTCGGGGAGAGAATCGCAGACCGGGTGTTCGCGGCGCTGGAGGGATTCGCCCAGTATGGCTTCTGCAAGAGCCATGCGGCGGGCTTCGCCCTCATCTGCTACCAGTCCGCCTGGCTCAAGCGTTACTACCCGGTCGAGTTCTACTGCGCCCTGCTCAACAACCAGCCGATGGGCTTCTACTCGCCGGAGGTAGTGGTTCATGATGCACAGCGCCACGACATCGAGATTCTGCCCGTGGATATGAACCGGAGTGACGCAGCGTGCTCCATCGAGAGCGGTCGCATAAGGCTGGGGTTCGGATACGTGAAGAAGATTGGCGCCCGGGCGGTTGAGAGACTCCTCGCAGGACGGCAACAGGGTCCGTATCTGTCGCTCAAGGACTTCTACTTCCGGGTTGGACTCGAGGGCAAGGCGGTGGAGAATCTCATTCTCGCGGGGGCCTTCGACTTCTGCGGGGGCTCGAGGCGCGACCTGTTGTGGCAGCTTGGCGTGTTTGAGAAACAGCACCCGGGGGAACTTCCTCTCGATGTGGGTGGTGCTGTGGTAACGCTCCCTGGGATGAGCGCCCTTGAGGAGATGCGCTACGACTATGAAGTGCAGGAGATGTCGACAGTCCACCATCCGATGCAAGTGCTCAGGGAGAAGCTGTGTGAGGAGGAGCTTGTGATGAGTTCCGACCTTGCTGCGCTCGGCGACGGCGAGTGTGTGAGACTGGCAGGCTACGTCATCATGAAGCAGCGCCCGCCTACTGCAAAGGGATTCGCCTTCATCACAATGGAGGATGAAGACGGGATGATCAATGTCGTGATTCGCCCTGACGTATACGAACGGCACCGGCAGATATGTACCTTCAACCCCGTGTTGGTGGTAGACGGGACTTTGCAGAAAAGGGATGGCACACTCAATGTCCTTGCAGAGGGGATAGCTCCCGTGTCTCTGAGCACGGGCGAGTCGCTTCCGCCGCGGCGGCGCGCGCGGGCGCATCCGGTGTCAAAGCGCCATTGACAGCGCCGTCAGTTCGTCAGGTGCCGCTTGATTCACCTTCTGGTACTTCGACTCCGCCAACATCACTACACGGCCCGTTACGGCAGCATCAAGCGCACTGTGCGGCCGTCGCGCACGGTTCTCCCGTGCACCAGCCCTACAGCCCCCTCCACCCGATACGTCGCACGCAAGCTCCCACCATGTTCAGCGTCACCAGCTCCTGCACGCTGACATTTTCGCTGAACGCTTAGGGGAGGACAGAATCGTAGACCGTTAACAGGACGAGTACACAGTATTGACATATCAGGACGCCTGGCTTTAAAATCAACTTCGCGAACCTGCCGAGATTGGGTCATGTGCTTGGGTGTTTGAGGAAGGGGTGGTTGAAGGATAGGCGTTGAGTAGAAGCCAATGGGAAAATTCGATGGGGTGGGGGGTGAGGTGTTGCTACTTTTATACGCGCGCCGCAGGTATCGTCTTTCCTCGCATAGCCCACAACGGCTCCTGTCTCTCTAGCCGCACTGGCTCGTCTCCGCTGACTAAACTGACAACGCTGCTCCCAGCGGCCTGCTCGTACGTCCTTTGCCGCGCATCCAATCTCAATGAAGTAGGGAAGGAGAGCCTATGACAAAAAGCATCGTGTCCATTCTCAGAACAGGTCAGAGTCCTGGCTATGAAGAAATCAGAGAGACAGTCCGGCAAGCCGTGGCCATGGCTGGAGGAATCAGCGGCATCGTCAAGGCAGGAAGTCGGGTTCTGATCAATCCAAACTTGGTGGCGCCGCCAGGCGCCAGGGAATACGGCGTGGTCACACAAGCCGAGGTTAGCCGCGCCGTGGCGGATCTGGTAAGAGATGCCGGAGGCAAACCAATAATCGCGGAATCCGCCGCCGTTGGCGTAGACACTGAGAAGGTAATGGCCGAGGCGGGATATCACGACCTGCGAGACCTCGGGTACGAAGTGGTGGACCTGAAAGGCACGAAGGATATGGTTATGCAACCCGTCCAAAATGGAGTGGTCTTCGATGCGATACAGGTGTTTCGTCTCCTGAAGGAAGTCGATGTCATCATTTCGGTCCCGAAGCTCAAGACTCATGACCAGGTAGAGATAACCTGCTCAATAAAGAACCTCAAGGGATTGGAGAGCGACGCACACAAGAGGAAGACCCACAAGATAGGACTTGTGCCAGGCGTTGTAGACCTCATGACAGTGATCAAACCGGCATTTGCCATAGTTGATGGAATCATTGCTCAGGAAGGATTGGCCCCGGTATACGGCCATCCGGTGGAGATGGACCTGATCGTGGCCGGCCAGGACTTGGTAGCTGTCGATGCCGTATGCGGTCGCATTATTGGCTACGACCCGGCGGAAGTTCCGATAACGGTGGAGGCTGCGAAGAGAGGCCTTGGTGAAATGAACCTCGAGAACATTGAGGTTCGGGGCGTCCCGATTCGAGAGGTGGAGCGACGATTCCTGCGTGCCGTGGAAGACAACCCCGTTGAAGTGGAGGGATTCAACCTTTTCTCGGATGACGACACGTGCACGGGATGCAGGAACACGGTTATGAGCGCGCTCAATGACATGAGGAATGCAGGACAGGCAGAGTACCTGAAGGATGTAGCCGTCATCACGGGCAAGGCGGTTATTCCGGAGGGGCTCCCCAAGAAGATGGTTGTAGCGGTGGGCAACTGTGTGCCCAAGGATCGCAGGGGCCAGCATTTCGTCGAGGGTTGCCCCCCTAACAATGCACTCGTTGTTGATGCCATCCTGAGCGGCCGTGCCGAGGCGAAAAGGATGTACGCGGATAAGGGCCTCAAGGAAACAGAGAAACAGTAACTGCAGATGGCACCACTTGTACCGGTGGAAGCTCATTTGACATTGAAAGGAGACACATTGTGGAACTGAGAGAACTCGGACTATTCGGGTACATGAAGAAATACAAGCATGAGAACCTGGTCTTCTGCCAGGACGAGGAAGTAGACTTCAAGGCCATAATCGCGATTCACTGCACAGCACTGGGCTCAGCCACCGGTGGAACCCGCATGTGGAAGTACGAATCCGAGACAGACGCGATAGAGGACGCGCTGCGTCTTTCTCGCGGCATGACCTACAAGTACGCCGCGGCCGGCGTGAACCTGGGGGGAGCCAAGGGCGTAATAATGGCAGACCCGAAGCGCCCTGACCGCGAGCGCATCTTTCGGACATATGGCAGGTTCATCGATCGTCTCAACGGCGCATACATCACAGGCGAAGATGTGGGAACTACCCTTGAGGACATGGAATACATCGCCATGGAGACCAAGTTCATCGTCACACTTCCGGAGTACCTGGGTGGCAGTGGTGCAATATCGCCTATGACTGCCTACGGAGTCCTTCAGGGCATGCGTGCCGCAGCAAAGGAAGTGTTCGGCAGTGATGACCTTGACGGCAAGAAGGTAGCCGTACAGGGGTTGGGGAGCGTCGGGTCAAGCGCCGTTGAGCAACTCGCGGCCTATGGCGCGAAGTTGGTCGTCACGGATATCGATGAAGCACGCATCAGCACCATCAGAAAGAGATTTGACGTTGAAGTCACAAAGGCGGATGAGATCTTCGGCGTTGACTGTGACATCTTCTGCCCATGTGCTCTGGGTGCGATTATCAACGACAAGTCAATAGCACAGCTGAAATGCAAGATCGTGTGTGGATCAGCCAACAACCAGCTTGAAGACGCGGACAGACATGGCCCGATGCTTGAGAAACGCGGCATCCTCTACGTGCCTGACTACATCGCCAATGCCGGCGGCACTGTGTATGACACCGATCGCCTGATGGTGGGCGGACTGGTCAACAAAGAAAGGGCCAAAGAGAAAGTCGCTCGGAACTACGAAAGGGTCCAGGAACTCATCGCCATCTCCAAACGTGACGGAATCCCTTCCTACAGGGCAGCCGACGTCATGGCCGAAGAGCGAATCGCGGCTGTCTCCGCTGTCAAGCGCCACACAAACACCTGGACCATCTAGGGGAGACAAGCAGAATGATTACGGTAAACGAGTATTTCGAAGGACACCTCAAGAGCCTCGGAGCTGAGTGGAATGGGTGCCCATTCACTACAGGAGTAGTCCTCCCTGGTACGTATGAGCTCTCTACCACGAAGGAGGAACATCTCACTGTCACCGTAGGAATCCTTGAGGTTAGGCTTCCAGGCAACGACTGGCACGCCGTCGACTGCGGACACACGGCTATCGTTCCGGCGGGAGTGAAGTTCGGTCTTAGAACTGAAGGGGTGTGCTCCTATCTCTGTTGGTACAAATAGCTAGTGGGCCGACATCACGGCGAGGCGGTCGGTTGCCATTGACCCGTGCTGGTGGGCATGGTGCGCCGGACACACGGAATAGCAACAATCAAGAGACGTCCCGAAAAACCCCTCATCAGGAGGAGAGCCTATGGTGACATAGCATCAGTGCGATTGACTAGGACTTGGGCAATTCATAGGTAAGGAGGGAAAAGAGTTGAGGAGATTCAACGTAGGGTTTGTTTTGCTGCTGATACTGTCCATCCTTGCAGTTGGAGGATGCAGTACTCAGACTCCAGATCAGGGAAACGTTCAACTGCGGCTCGGCCAGCCACACACAGCAGGACCGTACTTCGACTACGCAGAGTCGTTTTGCTCCCTGGCGGGCGAACTATCGGGTGGCAGGATACAGCTTGACCACTTCCCGGGAGACCTGCTAGGTGACTACACGCATCAGATGGAGTCTGTCTCCCAGGGCACTCAGGACATCTGTTTCGGCTGGCCTTCATCCGGTGTTCATTCTGATTTCGGTATCACCTGGACAGGCTACATATTCCTCGACTGGGACAACGCGCTGGCGGCCATGGAGCCGGGGGGCTGGTTCCGTGAGGTACATGAAGCACCGTGCCGCGCCTCGAACTACTACCCTGTCGCTTTTGTGCCAAACCAGTTCTATGTCGTAGGCTCCACCGAGAAAATAGACCCGTATCTGCCGGAGACTATCGAGAAATTGGGGCTCAGATGTCGAGTCAACATGCCTGAGACCGCAGCAACACTGGACAGTCTGGGCTACCGCAGCCTTGAGGTTCCGTACGCGGAGGTGGAAACCGGGCTCAAACAAGGCATGATGGAAGCGTGTGCCAACAATGACTTCCAGCAGATCTGGGACTTCCGCGACCTCCTGAACTACTGCTATTTCGACCGGCATCTCACAGGCTACCTCCTGGGTGTCATGAACGCAGATGTCTGGGATTCCCTATCACCAGCAGACCAGGATGTCCTTCTGGAAGCATCCGTCGGCGCTGTCGAGGCAGTCGGCTGGGAGGAACTGGCCGAAGAGGGCATTCGACAGGACCTGATTGACTACGGGATTGAGGTCGTCGACATCACTGACAGTGAGTTGACCGCATGTGCCAAGGCATGCCGCGAGCAGGCGTGGCCCAACATCGAGAAGATGATGGGCAAGGAGTTGATGGACACTATCAAAGCCAACTGCGACCCGCTGTGATGAACGGAATGGTACGTTTGTAGCAAAGAGGCGGGTTAGCCAAGAAACCCGGCGAGGCCCCTGAAACAGGAGCGCCTACGTGTGGCAGTTTTCTGACACAGGGGCCTCGTCTCAAGAAATGGGGGAAGGATGCTGAATGAAGAAGTAGCCACGCGTTTCGCCAGAAGCCTCAGGGCTCTGGTTAGAATCGAAGAGGCGGTGGTTCTTGCAAGTTCCATCGGAATTACCTTGACCATGGCCGTGATAGTCATCGGACGCTACGCTCCTTTCAGAGTTCCCTTTGGCCTTGAGGATATCAGCACGCTTCTGGGAGCGTGGTTGTACTTCACAGCAGTGGGCCTCGTAACCTTCCACGGCATTCACATCAGCGGCGGGATACTCCCGCTGATAGTGAAGAATCCACGAACGCAGAACTATGTAGAGCTGGCCGTAGCAGCTCTGTGTGTGATCGTGTCAGGCTATTTCTGTATCCAGGCATTCTCGTACTGTCACTGGACCTTAACTGCAGGGATAGTCAGCAGGTCCCTACGGATTCCTGCGGCTTACACATCAGCTAGCCTTTGCGTAGGAGGCGTCCTGATGACATTTCATTTCCTCGTTCGCTCTATGCCCTTGCTGTCAGGAATGACAACAAGCCAACACCAACAGGAAAGAGAGACAAACGATGCTGGTTGAGGGAGGCATAGTTGTAGCTATCTGCATAGTGCTTCTACTGGTGGGCATCCCTGTGGCGATTACGTTTGGTCTTGGTTCTGTTCTCCTTTGCACCGCGTACGGCTTGGATTTCGGCTTTGTGATGCCGATCGCCTTCAAAATGCTGGACGGCTACGTTTTCCTGGCTCTCCCACTGTACATACTGGCTGGCATTCTCATGGGGGAAAGCGGAATCGCAGACAGGCTCGTGGATCTGTTCACCAGCGTGCTGGGCCATGTCAGAGGAGGATTGGCCGCCGCCCTGGTGGCCACCAATGCCGTGTTTGGTGCCGTCTCTGGTGCGGCATCGTCAGCGGTTGGCGCTCTGGGAACCATAATGATCCCCAGGATGGTGAGAGAGGGCTATGACAGAGGATTCGCGACGGCGCTCACAGCGGCCGCTGCTGTCCTCTCCTTACTCATACCACCTACGATGGGGATGATTATCTACGGCGTTCTTGCGCACCTTCCTATCACCGTCCTGTTCGTCACCATACTTGGGCCAGGATTGTTGCTTACCGTCATCTTTATGGGCATAAGCCTTGTGTTGTGCAAGAAGATGCCCGGGATAAAGGTAAACCCGCATGTCCATCCGAAGGAATACGTACAGAACGTAGGCACTAGCTTGGGCCGGGCTTCGTGGGGACTGGTCATGCCTGTCATCATTCTCGGGGGCATATATTCGGGTATCTTCACCCCAACCGAGGCGGCCTGTGTCGCTGTCCTTTACTGTATCCCGATAGGAATGTTCGTGTATCACTCCCTCACGTGGAAGAAACTGGCCAGGGCAACAATCAATGCAGGAATGATAACGGCCAGTATCATGATAGTGTTCTTCTTCCTGTTCATATTCAGCCGCATCTTCATTGCGGAATCGCTTCCCAACAAGATACTTGTGCTTCTCACAGGTCTCAGCAGCAACAAGTACGTACTGCTCCTTCTTATCAATCTGCTGATGATTGTGATGGGCATGATTATGGACGACACTTCGGCGCTTGTTATTGCAGCCATCATTATTCACCCCGTTGCAGTTGAAATAGGCATAGACCCGTACCAGTTTGCTGCAATAGTTGGAGTCAACCTCGGGATGGGACTCATTACACCACCAGTCGCCCCTACGCTCTACATGGCTGCGCGGGTGGGGGGAGGTGTTCCTCTCCAGGAATACATCAAGCCTGCGCTGATCTACGTGCTCTTCGGATACCTGCCGGTGCTGGTGTTGACCACCTACATTCCGCAGGTGGCCCTGTTCCTGCCAACACATCTAGGATTGCTTCCATAGGGCGCTACAGGGGGACATGATGGCACGATCAAAGCGAGAGGCGAGCATGCCCGCCTCTCGCTTTCCGGAACAGTCGAGAACATGAGTTCGCCCACGGAAATGGTCACGCCGACAGGTACAGTGCAGGGCAACTACGGGAGACTCGAACCACTGCCCTTGGCGAACTGATTGATAGCTTCAGCAACGGCTCTCCTGCAAACCAGTGTCAGTCCTCGCCCACGTCCCGAACCCACGAGAGGAAGAGCCTGCGCATCTGAGTGCGGTGCGCCTCGACAACGCCGTCGGCCACGGCAGCCGTGCTGAAGAGCCGGCAGAACAGAGAGTAGTCCTGAAAGCCTTCGTCCGTCCCCGCAAAGGAGTGCACAACCATCATCGCAGTCGGCGCCTCGAATCTCTCCGCAACGACAAGCGCGGCGGCGGCCTGAAGGAAGAGGCTGTAGCGCGCCGATTGTATCTCCCCGATGTCCGCGCCAAGGACTTCACACAGGTGAGACAGCAGCCGCATCTTCGTTCTGGCGCCCTCAACGAGCCATTCACACACCATGGGGCCGAACGCTCCCGTTGCAGTCCCTTCCACCATCACGGACACCAGGCCATGCTTGCCCTTCGCAAGCACGAAGAGGTCACTTGTGGACGGGCCATCTTCACCCAACAGCGGCAACTCGTACCCGGGGAAAGCCGCCAGCATCTCAAGCCCCTGAAGAGCGTCCTCTCCCGAGGCGTCCAGGATCCGTTGCACTGCGGGAGGAAACCCATCTGCCCCCCTGCTACGCATGGGCAAACAGTTCCGCCGCAGGCGCAGAGACGGCTCCTCCAGACGGGCATCTTCCTATGCCCTGAGCCTCCCCTTTTTTCCATGGCTCAGGGCTATCAACCTCTTCTGCTCCTTCCCGTTCAACGTCACCATCTCCTGCATGCGGACGTTTTCGCTGAACAGTCAGGGGAGAACAGAGTCGTAGACCAGCAACACCGGTGTCAAAGCGCCATTGACAGCGCCGTCAGTTCGTCATAGTGTGGAGGGTGGCGCAGGCTGTGCCAACTACGGCCTGATACTTCGCCTGAGGGAGGCTCCGACATGGCAGATGCCGCACCACTGACAGACAGCCGGACGACAATCGGCGAGCTCAAGAGTCTCATCCAGGAGTTCGTCGATGAACGTGAGTGGGGCAAGTACCACAATTCCAAGGACATCGCCATCGCCATAAGCGTGGAGGCAGGGGAACTCCTCGAGCTGTTTGAGTGGGTTCGCGAGAACGAGATTCCGGGCTTGCTTGAGGACCCGGACAAGCGCCGACATTTGGGAGAGGAGATGGCCGACGTGCTCATACTCTGCCTCAACCTTGCAGCCGTCAACGGCTTCGATGTGGCAGAGACGGTCGGCAGAAAGCTCGCCATGAACAGGGCGAAATACCCGGTCGAGCTTGTCAAGGGCAACTACCGGAAGTACACAGAACTCCGCTCAAGGAAGGACGCGCCCCGCGACGGCTAGATACGCCGCTGCCGCGCCAGGCTCAAGCCGCGGCAGCTCATCGGCTACCGCGGGGTTCGACAGCTTGCCTATGACTCCCATCCGAACTTGCCTTCGTAGGCATGCTCGAAGAGCGTAATCATCCCGTCCTCGGTGACCTCGCGAGGGTTCCGGCGGCAGTGGTTGGGACTCTTGAGGACGTTCCCTGCGAGCATCTGAATCATGTCCTTCTCGACATCCACTGCCTTCAGGGATGTCGGCAGGTCCAGGTCCACCATCAGCTTCTTGAACGCCACCGGGGCGAGGAAGGCCGCGTCTCGCAGCGACAGCCCCTCCGTGTTCTCTCCGAGCACCTCGGCGATTGTCGCGTGCTTCTCAAGCTGGGCTACTGCGTTGTACTCCATGACATACGGGAAGGTGACGGCGATTGCGTAGCCGTGCGGGTAGTGTAGCTTGGTTGCAGGGTACACAAATGCATATCCGCACGCGTGCCCTATGGTCGTGTCGGCGTTGCCCATCACTATACCCGCAAGAAGCGATGCGAGCGCCATGCCCTCGCGTGCCTCCATGTCCGTACCGTTGCAGTATGCGGCCCTCAAGTGCTGGTTGACGAGGCGCATCGACTCAATCGCGAGAGCGTCGGTCAACGGATTGGCCTGTATTGACTGGTAGCCCTCGATGGCGTGGCACAGCACGTCGATTCCTGTGTTGGCGGTCACAGCGGCCGGCATCGAGACCGTCATCTGAGGGTCCACGATGGCCACGTTCGGGTAAAGCATGGAACTGACGAGTCCGACTTTGAGTTCGGGCGTTGCGAAAACAGCGGTGTCCGAGACCTCGCTGCCGGTTCCTGCCGTTGTAGGGCACAGCGCCAGCGGCGCCAGGGGATTCTTGAAGCCTTCCTTGATCCAGCCCAGAAGGTCGCCCTCATTGGTCAATGAGACAGCGGCTCCCTTGGCGATGTCCATGGCGCTGCCACCACCGAGGCCCACGACGCCGTCGAATCTTCCGGCACGGGCGAACGCGATGGCCCTCTGGCCCACTTCGGCTGACGGCTCCGCCTCCGCCTCGTCCCACACGGTGGAGCGTATGCCGCTGGCATCAAGGGCCTCCTGCACCTTGTGTTGGGCCACCCTGCCTCCCTGATGGTCTTGTCGGTGATGATGACTGCATTGGAGGCGCCCGCGCTCCTGAGTTCGGAGCCGACCTGCTCGATTGTCCCTATGCCGAACAGGATCTTCTTGGCCGTCCTGAATGGAAAACTGCCTATCATGTCTCCTCCCGTGTCTTGTCTTACGAGCTGGCAGGCGGACCTGTCCGACCGCCGCCACGCGCTACATTATACAGTGCGCGAGAGCTGAAAAGGGAGAGTCTGCGTGGCCGCAGAATGCTGCCGGCCTTGTCTCTCCGGTGGGATTTCATGGCGAGGCAGGGAGTTCCCTCAATGGAGCTCCGGGTGGCAGGGGGCTACGGGCTGCTCTCGGATTTGAAGCGGTCGGAGACGGCTCTCCCGAAATCCTCGGCGGCTGCCCCGGCCTGCCGGAACCTCTCCTTCACATCGTCATCCTCGAACCGGCGTCCCAGCTTCGCGGCTGACTCCGTGGCTGCGTCCGCGAACTCCCTGGCCTTCTCCTTCAGCTCGGGGTCGTTGAATATCTCGCTGATGGCCTGCCCGAACGCCGTGAGCATCTGACCGAGGCTCTCCCCGGCACTGCGTTCGCTCTCCTTGGGTTTCTCGTCTTCCATCGTGTTCCCCTCCTGGTGTGTCGGCCTGAACCTGCTTGAGATTCGCAGCCACCGGGAATCGTGCCGGGAGGCCGGGCTACTTCTTGGTCTCCCTCGGCTTGACCGAGAACACGGGGATGCACGTATTCCTGAGGACGTGGTCGGCCACACTCCCGAACACGAGCCGCCCGATGTTGCGTCGACCGTGTGTCGCAATAGCGATGAAGTCGACTTCATTAGCGGTCGCGTACTCGACTATCGCGTCTCCGGGGGTTCCCTCTACAGTTACTGCCTCCACACGCATTCCTGTGTCACGCAGATTCGCAGCAAGTCGCTCCAGGTAAGTGCGTGCGTCGAAGGCGAGACGGCGCATCTCTTCCTCTATGACGCTCTCGGCACCCTGTGCAGAGGCAGCTGCCAGGGATGACGGCACGTGCAATACCTGGAGGAGGACGATCGATGAGCCGAATCGCTCGGCGATCTCTGTGGCATACGGGAGCATCTGTTCCGCGAGGCTTGACCCGTCAAGGCAAACAAGAACCTTTCTGAACATCGTGCCACCCCCTCCATCTGTCAAGGGTGCTTACAGCACCTTCTACAACAATCAAGCTACTCCGACGCGGTCTGTGCGTCAACTGGCGCCGGGTTCATCACCCCCTGCATCCGCAGCCACCTCCTTCGTCTGTATCCTTGGAGAAAGGTTCGCGATTGAAGACCTTGAAGAAGAGTTCGCCTGTGGCCGAGTGTCCAAACATATCACTCACCGTCACGGTGACGTGCACTTCGGCCTGGCCCTTGGGCGGAATGAACAGGACCTTCGGGCCGCTTCCCTCGATGCTGCCCTCGTTGCAACTCCAGTCGTATGTCAGTTCTTTGTCCACAGCCGAGGCGACGCACTCTATCTCGCATTCACAGAGACAGCCGCGAAGCACCCTGTAGCCCCAGGGGTACTCCTTGGTGTACTCGGGTAGGAAGGGCCTTATGATCAACTCATCGATGACTGGTGGGTCGGCCGGAGCGACACCAAGCAGTACCGTGCGTGTGCTGGCGCCTCCGAGGCCGTCGAACACGCGTACTGCCACGAGGTATGTGCCGGGCGCGGACGGTGCGGTCCATGTGACAGTGTGTCCGTTGCCCGCGATTGTGCCGGAGGAAGAAGACCATTCGTAGGCAAGGGCGTGATCATCCGGGTCGGATGCGTCGCAGCTCACCGTGCTTGATTCACCTGGCAGCACTAGTTGGGGGCTACACGTCAAGGTGTTGATCGCAGGGGCCGGGTTCCGGGCGACTGTGACAATCACGCAGGACGTGTCGTATCCTCCGTTCCCGTCGTGAATCTCGACCATGATTGCGTACGACCCGTGCTGGTGGGGCTCGGTCCACATGGCCGTTGCGCCTGAGGGCGTGACCTTGCCGTCCGTCGAAGACCACACGAAGGTGAGAGCGTCTTCATCGTCGTCATGCGCGCTGCAGTACAGTTCACATGACTGCGTGCCGTAGAGATGGTCGTGTGATGAGGAGAGAGTATCGATTGCCGGAGCCACGTTCTCCGGCTCTGCCTTTGTCACGGGGGCGAAGAAGAACGCTGCGAAAAGCGCAATCGCGAACACGATGCCCAGGACGTCGCTGAGTGGAAACTTGCGCGAGGGGGCCATGCCCGTCTCCTTCTTGTCAGTGCCCGCCGCGGGAGCGGCGGCTATGAAGGCATTCTAGCCGAAAGCCCACGCTGCGACAACCTCAGTTGCCCCGGCCGAAGCCGGCACTTCCGCCGCAGGCACCAGCCGGAACCGAGCCGTGATGCCATGTGACAATGCAAAACGATAGAGGTGCTCAATTCCGTATGGCCGCCAACACCACGGATGTCACAGCTAACGTGCTAATGATGGATGTAGGTGTCCGCTACTCCGCCTCGTACACGGCCCGCCCATTCCACCGGGGGAAGTGTGAAGGCGAATGCTATGGACTTCGTGGTCCTACGCGCGGCCTTGCGCGTCTTTCGTAGTCCCACGCTTTCGAAAGGCAGCCATGATGCCTCCTGCGGCAGCCAACCCAACGCCCCACGGCACCCATGGGTTCCTGAGAGTCATCTCCGCCAACAGCACCATCGGCCAAAGCAGAACTCGCACCCAGAACCCCAGTGCAGGTCGCTCTTCGATGAATGCCGCGATTGAGGGACTCGTCTTGTAGTAGAAGGCCACGAAGGCTCGACCTGGCGCATTGGTGAGCAGATAGTTGTCGCGAAAGGCGCGAAGCGTGTCCAGTCGAGGGTCCAGCGATGACCCATAGGCCGCTGTGGCGATGAAGCAGCCTGCCTGGGTTGAGAAGGTCCACACGTACGGGGTGCCGAGAGTGACGCCCGAACTGTCGGCCACCGACGCATCCAGCTTCGCCGTGTAGGCGGTCCCGTTTTCGAGTTCCGCAGCAGGAAAGAAATATGCCGTTCGGGAATCGGCGTCATACGAGACAGTCCCGGTAACGCCACCTTCTTCCAGCGCAAAGCTGGTGTCGGTGATGGTGCCGGCATCCATATCTTCGCTGAACGTGGCGCTCAAACTGCAGGTGATGGGTATGTCAACCGCATCCGCAGCGGGGTAGGAGGAGATTACCGTCGGTGGTACAGGTGGGACCCGCACGCTGACGTAGGCATCTGCCCATGTCGCGTCAATCGCCTCGTACAGGCCACTGAGGATGCCGTTGGAGAACTCGACCGCGCTCTCGTCGCCTGGGATGCCAGTGATGCTGAAATGAAGAACAGCAAGGGACCCCGAGCCGGACACCACGCCCGTTCCAAGCGATGCCACGACCCTCCATCGTCCTGGCTCCATGTCATTCGACTGACAGGGAATGGTGGTACCGCCTATTTCACCATTGCTGACCGACGTCAGCTCCAGCACAGTGGGGTCGAAACTGACATCGAATTGAGCAGCATTGAGGTCTGTCACTGCCGTAACAACTACCGATGCGGAGACCGTTGCGTCCTCGTCCACCGCGGCAGGAATGTCCGTTGAAACAGCCACAGGTGCAGCACCGAGTGACACGGGACCGCCAGTTCCGAGTGCAACCAGAGACACGAACAGTGCCGCACTCAACCGCAGCGGGTGCATCGTATTGCGCATAACTCGTCTATGTCTCCAGGCCCAGAATCATGCGGGCTATCGTTGTCATGTCCAGCACATTCACCACGCCGTCACCGTTCGCATCAGCAGCAGAGTTCGAGGGGTCAATAAGAAGTACTTGCCGAGCGACCGCCGTCATGTCCAGGGCATCGATACTTCCGTCCCCGTTGACGTCCCCGAGCACGCCATCCACTGCGACCGAAGTGCTATTCCACACTGTCTCAATCTCATACTCCAGGCCGGACAGTATCCCCGCGTCGAACGTAACCGGGGTCGACGTGCCTGCGTCGCCGATTGCGGCGAACCATATGCGTGAAAGGTATCCGCTGCCGCTGACCGTGCCCGTACCCAGGGAGTTCACCACCCTGCACCTGCCGGTAGATGGCATACTCCACTGTCCGGGGACGGTTGTGTCCTCTATCACACCATCGTCGACCGATACCACCTGCAGGACCAACGGGTCGAACACGAGGTCGTACTGCGCCGCGTTGAGGTCGACAATGTAGCCAGCATGGATTGTCACCGCAACCATTGCGCCCGGTACCACCACATCGTAATCCGCGACTGCCGATACGTCGCCGGCAGGCGGCAGAGTGGAGAACGAGGTAGTGCTGGCTGCCCACGCAGAGGAACTCGAGTTGTCAGCGTAACAGCGGTAGAAGTATGGGGTGCCGGGGCTGAGCCCGTCGACGTCGAGGGAGAACTGACCCTCGATGAGCTGGCCAAGGCTATGGGACTCTTGCCATGCCAGCGGGTCAATGCCGCCATTCGCGGTCCCCCAGTAGACAGTGATAGACGGAGTCTCCCCTCCCGTGTCGATGACCTCGCCATTGAGTCGTGCGGACGTCTGCGTTATGTGTGAAGCTCCAGTCCCGTTGGAGACCGTCAGCATCCGTATCGTGACGATGAAGGAACGCACCGGTGACCACCAGCTACGGATGACCTCATTCCCGTCATCTGCGTCCAGCGCCCGGACCCGCCAGAAGAATTCGATTCCCAAATCGAGTAGCCCTGCAGGCACCAGATACTCAATCCCCTCCATGGAGACGTCCAGGATAGGAGCTGTAAACGCATCATTGCTGGCCACCTGCAACTGATACGTGGCAGCGTCGTCCAACGGCGCCCACTCAAGCTTGAAGGCCATGTTCAGGAAGGTCGTGGGGTTTCCTGGAATCGTGTCATCGTCCTGTGGAGATGTGAGCTCAGGTGCTGCAGTCGCATATGGATCGCGATATACCCATAGATTGCCTGTTCCTTCATCCAAATCGTACGTCGGTGAGTTGAAGCCCCAGAGTTGAGATGCCGAAACATCGAGCGTCTCTCGTCCGGCGCCGAAGCCATCCGCAAGAACAAGTCCATTTGTCAGGCAGTCATATGCCGCATTCGTGCGACCGCCCAGCTTGCGCTCTACTCCGCTGGTGAAGGCAGCATAGACGATACCGCCGGTCTCCGCAGACGTGCAGCCATCCGAGTCTCCTTCCACACACACACCGGAATAGGCACGAGCCGGTGCTCCGGTACTCTGCCATGTAACACCAGCAGTCATGTCAAACCGATACACGCCGCCCGCCTCGGTACCTGTTGCGGCATAGACATAGCGATTGTTGGCGAAATAGGGGTCGAACGCCACTTGCACAGGTCCAGCGTCAAGGTCAGTCATACTGCTCAGCAGGGCAAAGGAGTTGCCATCGTCCTGGGAGTAGGAGACTGAGCCTTCAGTACCTCCAACGATGACCCAGTCGCCCCAGCAGATGATGTCGTGCGCCCACTCGCCTTCATCGTCACACACCTTGGTGTCTTCGGTCGGGGACCAGTGGCGGCCACTGGTGGTGGACTTGACCATGTCGCCGTTGAAGTCGACGACGTAGAGGGTCGACGCATCGAGGACTGCAAAGTCGGTAATCTCATCGAGACCGGTGTTGCGGTCAGTCCAGCAGCCGAGTCCGGCGGAGCAGGAGGCATCGCCGGAGCCGGAGGACTGCCAGATCGTCTCGGTGCCGATGTCCGCCATATAGATGTCCTCAGTTACTCCCTCACCGGGTGCGATGCCGAGTTCCATCCACTCAAAGGTACCGTCCATCGGGCTACCCTCAAGCTCCTTGTTCCAGATTCGCAGCCATGAGGTACCGTCGTCACAGGAGCGCCAGATGCTGTCGCAATTGCCGATCTTCTCGACCTCGTCCCTGTTGGTGGTAGCAACGTACAGGCAGGTAGCCTCAGGAATATAGATGGTCTCCTGGGCACTCACGGACACGGCGACGTCAGTCACAACATCGATGTCCGTGTCTATCAGGCCGGACTGGTTCCAGGCCTCGCCGAGTTCATCCTCGTGGCCGCTCACGGAGAAGGCGCTCTCGTCAGACCACCAGCCGTTCCACGCCATGTAGCTCTCGCCCATCGTGCCTGCGAAGGCCCATTCGCCATCGGGGCTCATCATGACCGTGGCCATGAACTGTCCCGTGGGTGGCTTGGCGGCCCAATCCCAGTCGGGGTAGCAGACGCCGGTCGTCTCGGTCCTCAGGACCTGGACTCCGTTGCAGCAGCCGATGTCCGGGAAAGGGTCAACGCCGGTGAACCAATCCAGGATCTCCTGGTAGCGCCATGAGCTGGGGAAGGCGAGGCCTGCAAGGGTCCTGCCCTCCATGTCGACGTTGCCGTGGTAGTCGATGGAGGCGATGAAGGGGTTGTCCTCGTGGTCGAGCATCTCGAGGGAGATGGTTGTGTTCTCGACCCAGAACATGAAGCCGCCGTCATCGATCACCTCGTCGATCGCGGAGACCATGTTGACCTCGATGCCGTTGACGAGGACCATGACCTTGCGCTCGGAGTTGTCATCGCCCATGTAGTCCATCGGCAGGTCGATATCGCCTGCGCGCCGGACCAGCTGGCCTACATTGTCCCAACCTGTGGGCAAGGCATACACCCCAAGAGCGGTCTCGAGGGGGCTGACGATGCTGTAGTCATCGTTCTTGATGACTACCGGGTAGCTGTCGAACTCCGCCTCGCCGTTCCAGGCATCGATGCTGTTCCAGGTGCCTGCCTGGAGCATGTAGCCCATGTAGTCGGGGACTGAGTCATTCACGCCGGGGTCGACGTCATCAGGGAGATCGCAATACTGGTCGTTGACGTTGCCGACACAGAGAGCGATGATGGTGTCATCGACGTCGAAGTTCGGTGAGAACTCGAGGTCAACAATGGCATCCATGCCGAGCCAGCCGTCGTAGGCGGTGGTGTCGGTCCAGTAGGCCGACCAGTAGCCGCCTGCCTCGTAGCGCCAGATGGCGGCGTTGTTCAGGTCGTAGTTGTTCGTGGGGCCACCGGGGCCGGATGGAGACTCGTTCTCCCAGTCCCACGTGCCGAGGGCGATGACGTGCTTGTCATCGACCTCCATGGACACGTCGACACAGGTGATCATGCCCTGAACGGTGCCGCAGCCCATGTAGTAGAACTTGCCTGCGCCGTCGTTCGAGCCGACCACGACCGGGATGTAGTTGTCGCCCAATACGGCGTCATCATCCCAGCCCCAACCTGCGACGACCACGAAGTCAGGGTCGTCGGGTGCAACGGAAATGGCGGTGAAGAACGCGAAGTCCTCCCAGTTGTTGTGCGGACTCGAGCCGTTCTCCACATCCGGCAAATCGGGAATGTTGCTAGCGTCGAGTAGCTGGGAGGAACAGTTCGTCCACGTTGCACCGCCATCCTCAGACTTCCACAGCTCCGGGTGATGATAGGTGGTGGCTAGGTCGTTGGGGCCACTCTCGAGAGCCCACACGGCCTCCTCATTCTCTCGACTGTCGTACGACACGCCAATGGCGTAAATGGTCTGACCATCGCCCGCGACGGCCACGTCGATGATGTCACTGCCCGGCACAATCACGCCATCCGCATGAGACGGAGTTGGTAGGGAGAGCCATTGTCCTCCAGGTAACTCAGGTGTTGCGGTTCTGCAGGGTCGAAAACTGACAACCCCCAAACTGCCATCGTCAAAGAAGTCGTAGATGAGCTCCTCAACCTCGGACTCATCGGAGGTTCCCCACCAGTTGTCGGTGGCGTCTAACGTGGTGCCCGACTCCGAGAGCATCCTCAAGGCATCGCCATCATTCTCGACGACAGCATTGCCGTTGAACAAGGCACCGGCGCCAAGCTCGACCGTAGCGCCGTCGACATCGGCGCTGTTTCCAAGAATCGTGTTGCCGCTGAGGTGAAGAGCCTTTGGGCAGTAGATGGCGGCACCATGAGGGGCGGAGTTCTCGACGAACTGATTCCGGGTTACCACAGCCTCCCCCTCCCCGTAGGCCCGCCCCACGTAGAGACCGCCACCATACGTATCAGCCGTGTTGCCCGCGATTTCGTTGTGCGAGATATCTACTGGGGCGCCTGCGCTCCCTATGTAGACGCCCCCACCATTCTCTGCACTGTTCTCAACAATCCTATTCGACGCGATTACGAGCTCCTCCGCAAATTCAACAACTATTATTCCGCCTCCGGTCCCCACTCCGCTTCCGTTCGCCTGTATCGTATTGCCCTCGATTCGGCAGACGTTCTCTATCACCTCCATGTAGATCCCGGCCTCGATATTACGTGCAATACGATTATCAATGAACTCGAGTCTATCGACGCCGTAGTCGCCATAGAATTCCTCACATTCAATCCCGGAACCGCCGTTGTCGTTCACATCGTTGTTCAGTATCGTAATCACGCCGGCTCGACCCAGTTTGACCCCCTCACCACCATTCGATTCGATGGTACTGTCCCTGACGACTACCCTTTGTCCCGTCGAGGGCGCCAACGAGATTCCGCTACCAAGACACTGGTGGATGTGGCAATCCGTGATGTGGGGCACAGAACCAATCGCTCTAAGTCCATAGTCATGACCGGCGTACTCAATGACGCAATGCTCAAGGATAGAGCCCGCGACATATTCGTCATCCTCATCGTACCTTGCAGGAACGCTCGTCGCCGAGAACACTATGCAGCCCCAATCGCCTGGAGCCGGTTCAAAGCCAGGTACCCCTTCTTGTCCGGTACCGGTGAAAGTAATCGGCGCGGCAGCAACTCCCCGGGCAAGCAACTGGCCATCAATTTGAAGGGACCGACTAGGAGCCTGTCGGAGAAACAATTCTCATTGCCATATAGGGCATCGAGATGGAACACTGGTGGGGTATAGTAGTAGCGTGAAGACGTTCAAGCCGTACGCGCCGAACCAACTACTGCTGCTACCGCCGTCGTTGCAGGAC
>JAUVZB010000123.1 GCA_030602785.1 Dehalococcoidia bacterium | reverse complement strand
ACCTCCTCAGGTCTCTTGGCGCTTCTTGGCAGCGAAGTAGAATCCGAAGATGGTGCCGATGAGGGCCAGCAGGATGCCGGGGATCTCTCGGCCTACGATCGCCAGGTAGCAGATGGTGGCCCCGAACATGAGGGCCAGGACGCCCTGGATGAGGGCGCTGGACTTCCAGAGGTCGATGAGCTTGTCGCGCATGGGGACATGCCCCTTTCCTCGTGCCGAGGACCTTCGGCTATGGCTCGTTCTGGGTGACGATCACACTGTCCATGTAGCCCCACACGTCAACTGTATCGTGACCCATCCTTCCCACTACTACGTGCAGGTACTTTGGTCCTGGGGCTCTGCCAGCGTACAGCGGCAAGGCTCCCATGTCGTACACCTCGTCGTCCAGGATCACTCTGTTGTAGAGGCCCAGGTCGAACATTATCACCAGCTTCATGGTGTGCCATGTGTGGTCTCTCAAGATGTACTCGGTGCCCGAGGTCAACGCCACCCAGACTCCCGTGGCGTCGTAGTACTGCAGAACCCCTGTACCCGGCCATACTCGCACCCGTCCCTCATAGGAAGCGGCCTCGTCAACTGCGTCGATCTGGATGTACCACGGGCCCCGCTCGGTGTAATCCCAGAACGAGAACTCGCACCCTATCCCCGACGTTACGGGAAAGGGCAGCCACTTCTCAAGAGCCGCATAGTGAGCCGCTGGATGCTCTACCTCCACATGCACATGGAAAGCGCCTTGCCTTGCATACCCTGTCCAAAGTCTCACGTTGCAGGTTCCCGCCGAGACAACCTCCAACGCTCCTTCCAACCCGTTCTCGAAGATAGTAAACCAGATCACGTCTCCCCGGCGATCCCACAGATGGGGACTCCCCAGCCTTACCGCGTGCTCGCCCAGGTCATCCAGGCCGTAGACGGTTGACTTCGGCCCTACAAGTCCCCAATCAGGCGTTCCGTGGGGCATCTCTCTGCCTCCTACGTCGGCACCTTCGGCCTCACACTTCCAGGGTCATGACATAGCCGGTCACGTCGATGTTGCAGTTGTCACCGGCAAGACCGCCGGTGAAGAGCACCCGAACAGTGGCGTCCTCGTCGAGGAAGAGGTGCCCAGACCAACTCGTGTACTCATTGGCAGCGATAGCTCTGGTGATGGAGTGAAAGTGTGCTTCGGGGGCACCACTTTTAGCGATGTAGTGATGTGCGGTGTTTGCGTTGTCTTCGTCCCAGGCGACGACGTTGGTGACGATCCAGTACTCTCCAGCGATGGGAGAGTGGCTGTCGATCCAGCCGTCTGCGCCCGAGATCACAGCAGAGCGGTGAGAGATGAGTATCTTGTCGATGCTGAACAGCTGATCCTCGCCCCGCACCTGGAGCCGCACGTTGCCTGGCCCGCCCAGCGCGACCACCAGGTTGTCGATCAACTGCAAGGCCGTTATCATCAAAGCCTGGTTCGCCGCAGTGGCCACGTCGACACCGGCAGCGATCGTGAGCACGTCGATCTGCAAGTGCCCGGCAGCGTCTACGCGCGCCCACTGCCACGCCGCTCCGTTCCAGAATAGGGCAGTCCGGGGGCTTGGGGGGTCTCCCAGTACTTCTGGCATCGTGGTCAAGCTCCTCTCAGGAGGCCCAGGGCCTCGAGGGTCCGATTAAGCGCCTCTAGCTCCCCCGGGGGCGGAGCGGGCTCGACGAGGACCATGAAGGTGGGCGTATGGGGATAGAAGTCGTCGAGATTCCAGGTCTTGATGACGAACTCGAGGGGCTCGGCGGTGAGCGGGTAGCGATCGGCGAAGGTGAACACGTAGCCGTCCCAGTGGAAGGAGTCCGCTGGACTCCAGGGCCAGACCGGCCACCCCCAGTGCCAGACCTGGAGGTGACAGAGGCCGTAACAGCCCTTGGGGAAGCCGACCCAAGTCCGGGTGACCATGCCGGGATAGACCCGGCAGCGGGTGACGACGGGCGCGGACTTGGGCGTGTTGGCAGGCGTCGGGCACTCGACCTTGTAGAGCACGATCCCCCCTGGCCGCTAGGGTGAAGTGTAGGGCTCCAGGTAGTATCCGTTGACGTTCATCTGGACGTGGTCGCCCTCGGCGGCCCCACCATCATTGGCAGTGATCCTGACGCGAGCGACCACCTGGTAGTCTGAGGTGAGAGTCCAGTGAACGTGGTTGCGATACCAGTAGGTGGCGGTGGCGCAGACGAAGGTGCGTGTCCAGGTGATGTGGCTTCCCACCATGAAGCCGAGGTCCACTATGGCGCCGTCGTTTGCCTCGTCC
>JAUVZB010000118.1 GCA_030602785.1 Dehalococcoidia bacterium | reverse complement strand
GTCGTCCAGGCCGTACAGAACGGAGATCGGCCCTACAAGTCCCCAATCAGGCGTTCCGTGCGGCATCGCACATCCTCGTTACTCTCTGGTGATGACGTGACCAAACCAATCAAAGTAGATATTGTCGTTGAGGGTGACGCCTGTGAACATGGCTGTAAGAGCATCGCCCTCTTCCAGCACGATCCATCCTTGCCAGTCGATGGTGAGATCAACGTCGGTGTGATCCCCTGACTTGAGGTAGAGGAAGTCGCCAGCTCGAATCACGAGAAAGCGGATGTAGCCGCAGATGTTGGTGGAATCTCGGCCTGTTAGTGAGGTGATCACCCAGTAGACCCCGGCACCTACAGCGCCTGGGCCTAGATAGTTGTCTCCGGCTGCTGCGGTCAGGTCTTCGGCGTGTCCTACGATTGCGTCCTGGATGGAGACTAGCTGATCCTCGCCCCGCACCTGGAGCGTGCCGTCGGTGTGACCACGGACTGCTCTGTATCTGGTGCCGTCCCAGACCAACGGAGTCCGGGGACTTGCTACGTGGTCGGGTAGTACCTCTGGCATCTCTATGCTCCCCTCAGAATGCCCAGGGCCTCGAGGGTGCGCTCGAGATCGCGGAGCTCGTCCGGGGGAGGGGCAGGCTCGACGAGGACCATGAAGGTGGGCATGTGGGGATAGAAGTCGTCGAGGTTCCAGGTCTTGATGACGAACTCAAAGGGCTCGGCGGTGAGCGGGAAGCGATCGGCGAAGTAGAACATGTAGTCGTTCCAGTGGAAGGAGTCGGCTGGGCTCCAGGGCCAGGCGGGCAAGCCCTGGTGCCAGACCTGGAGGTGACAGAGGCCATAACAGCCCTTGGGGAAGCCGACCCAGACCCCGGTGACCATTCCGGGAAAGACCCGACAGCGGGTGACGACGGGGGCGTTCTTGGGCGTATTCGCCGGGGTCGGGCACTCGACCTTGTAGAGCACGACTGTCTCCCTTGGTCACGGCGAGGTGTACGGCTCCAGGTAGTACCCGTGGACGTTCATGTGAATCACGTCACCCTCAAGCGCTCCAGTCTGGTTGTCTCTGAGCCGGAAGCGAGCGACCGCCTGGTAGTCTGAGGTGAGCGTGTAGTGAACGTGGTTGCGATACCAGAAGCCAGCGGTGGCAAGGGTGACGGTGCGCGACCAGGTGATGTGGCTGCCGACCATGAAGCCGATGTCAACTACGGCACCTTCGGTGGTCTCGTCCATGAGGGCGATCACGTCCACGTACATGACGGCCTGCGTGGGACGCCCTTCCCTGGTGGGTTGGGCGGCCTTGGGCATGATGAGCAGGTTGTTTGGAGCAGGTCTCAGGTCGTCGCCCACTTCGTAGATGAAAGGATCGCGTATCTGCGGCATTCTTCACCTCCTAATGCGTCTCACTCAAACAGGGACCGCCGACGGCAGGGATCCCCTGAATGCCCCGCCGCCAGCGGTCCACACATGGCTGAGCCCCCCTACTGTCCCCATGCGGGATGCTTAATAGGGGTGAGCTTGCTGACAGACTATCTGAGTGAGGCCGTAGGTCGGAGTCCCACCCCCATCTGCGTGAGTCAGGATGAGCCGCAGGTTGCCCATGGGCGAGACGTCCAGCCAGTCCGCTGGATCGTCCTGATCCCCGAAGGGATAGCAGAAGCAGTCGAAAGGCGTCCGGGTCTTGCCGTAGGAGTAGACCTCGACGCGGTTGTCGTGGTCAGGCTCAACGCCACCCTGAGATACGAGCATGGCATAGAAGCAGTTGGTGGCCCAGTTGTACAGATCAACTATCTGGCCATCTGTGCCAGCGCAGAGAACCCCCTGGCCAAGCCAGCCTCCAGTATGCTCCCGGTACTCGCGGTCAGCCATGTAGTGAGCGCCGTGGGTCGCTACTTCCTCGAACCAGTTCTTCATCAACCGGATGAAGTCATCCCCATGGATATCAAACGGGATCCACTTGTCCTGGTCCTGGGACAGCTTCAGCTTCTCAACTGACTCACCCATACGGCCAAGTAGCCCGTATGACCGGACCATCAGCTTGCGGTGCGGGAAGTCCGTGGGCAGCCAGGTGACCTCATCACCAGGGCCAGTCGGAGTGTACTCTTTGACCGCTTTGGTCATCAGGTACCCACGCGGCCTTGCGCCCTCCTCCATGATCTTGGCCCAGATACTGATCTGCAGCGGGTGGTCCTCATCATTTATGAACCCCCCAGCGCCAACAGGATGTATCGCCGCCAGGTCCCAGGTGATACGCATCTGCAGATTCCTGAACTTCTTGGGATCGAGGATCCACTCAGGATCGACGAGCGAACGCCCGAAGTGAATCGGGAAGCACCAGTGCGTGGTTGCACCGGGGAACTCCTGGTGATGAGCGAACGGCATGTACTCAAGATCGAACGTGGACATGGCTACGGCCAACGCCCCGTTCAGCGCATAGATCACTTCGCTCCCATCGACGAT
>JAUVZB010000141.1 GCA_030602785.1 Dehalococcoidia bacterium | reverse complement strand
GCTCGGCGCCGAAGGCCTTCGTCAGCGCCGTCAGCAGACTCGTCGTCTGCACACGCAGCTGCTCCTCGGTCATCAGTTCGAGGGTCCGCGAACCGCCCAGCGTTCTGATGTTCTCCAGCCAGTCAGCCCTCACTTCGGACTCGCGCGCCCTGAGGAGCCCCGCGACAGTCATAACTCCCCCGGTTTTCCTTCTTGACTTTCCTTGCGCCGCGGTCTCTTTCCCCGCAGCTCTCTTCCTGGCCTCTGGTGTTGCCATAGTACGTGTTCCTCCTTCAGTCTCGAGCGACTCTACTCTCTTTCTTCAAAGCACTGGCATGACGGTATCCCTCAGCTTGCTTCCTCCCTCGTCCTACGTCCATCGGATCTATTGGTTGTGATGGCAACCTTCCCCCCCACGAGCAGAGTGCTCTGGATGGCGCCACAACGGTGAGCAGCACTTTCCACAATCCCTCCACCTGCCCTCATGTCAAATGCATGGTCGCACAGGATTATCTACCTGTCAATATGCCAAATTGCCTTTGTTGATGGTCGCCGATTCCGTCCTCCCATAACTGTCCAGCAAGAATGCCCGCATGCAGGAGATGGCGACGTTGAACGGGAAGACGTGGAAGAGGCCGGTGGCTACGCGCCCAATCATGGTACGTGCCCGCGATAGGGGTGTGGTCCGATGTAGGGGCGCTTCGAAAAGCGCCCGGTGACTGTGCACCGCACAGGGTTGGCTCCAACTCCATCGGTGAAGGCCGGGAGTGCTGTGTGGGGGCATGGGTACGCGACGTGGCCGTGGGAAAGAGGAATCGGGCGTTGGCTGCGTGCTGCTGCCGTGACCTTCACCCGCCACCGGGTCGTTCACGAACGACCCCTACGTCCGAAACCACCACACCACACCCCATCGTCCCACGGGCAGGCATGGGAGCCTGCCCCTTGTATCTTGATGTACAGTGTCCCAGCGATGTCGCGGGAGAGGGGAATCAGACGTGCCCCTTAGGCGTAAGAGCCTGTCGCGTAGATTACGATCCCCTCTCCCCGGCGCCAGTC
>JAUVZB010000139.1 GCA_030602785.1 Dehalococcoidia bacterium | reverse complement strand
GCGACCTGATCGAAGTCAGGCGGGGCATGATGGTGTCGACTTGACTGGCGCGAATGTCTGCGACTGCTGTGCCAACACTCGTAAACCACAGGAGGGGAACGGGATACCAGGCAGCAGGTACGGCCATATGGGGCTAGACCTCAATCTCGAGGGCTCCCCCTCGCTCTACGGCCCTGGCCCTCTCCCGGAGTAGAGCTGCGACCCGCTCGGCGGTATCCTCCTCGAGGGGCACGCGGATGTTGACGGTTTGGAAGGCCTCATCCATGTAGACGTAGTTCACGTCGATCTTGCCGCGGCGTGCGGGGTCGGTGGAAGGGTACTCGTTTCGGGCGACTCTTCTGTACTTGGGCATGGGTTCTCTCCCTACGCCTCTTGGCGTGTCTTGGTCCCAAAGTAGTAGCCGACGATGGTGCCGACGATGGCTGCCAGGATCTCGGGGACGGGGCGGCCAACGACTGCAAGATAGCATATGACGCCGAAACCGGCAAGGGCCATGGCGCCCTGGATGAGGGCAGAGGTCTTGAAGAGGTCGATGAGCTTGTCGCGCATGGGCATCTTGCCCTCCTAGGGCTGATCTATGGTCACGATCACATCATCCACATAGACCAGGTGATGGGTAAAGGTCGCGGTCTGGTTCTCGATGAACACCCTCCAGTAATAAGGAGCCAGTGCTCCTATTACATGAGTAGGAATGGCCCTCATGTCGACCGGCACACCCTGCCACACGAACTTGGAGTAGAAGCCCGTGGTGAGGTCCACCACCAGTTTTACATTGTACCACTCCTGTACGAGGGGGGCGATCACCCCGATGTTGGCGAAGTTAGTCCAACCAACGAGGTCGCTTCCATGTGCCAGGTCGCCCGTTGTAGGGACTAGGCGCACATGGCAATACTGCCGACCGGTTGGCAGGGAGCTGAATATGCCGAAAATAAGCCTCTCCGTTCCTGTCTCGAAGGCGACGTTACACTCAAGCCCGCACAATCCCCTATAGGCATAACCAAGATAATGCTGTATCCGTGCATACCCAAACCCCACGATCCCGTTCCACAGCTTCACGCAGTAGGGAGGGCTCTGAGCATTCCCGGTGAAAAGGCACAAGTTAGCCGTAGCGTCAGAGATTTGCGGAAGCCAAGCCCCAAGACCTTCCTTGAAGTTATCCTGGAAGATCACGTGTCCGATCCGCTCCCAGGAAGACACAGCACCCACGCGAACGGCGTGCTCGGCCAGGTCGTCCAGGCCGTACAG
>JAUVZB010000025.1 GCA_030602785.1 Dehalococcoidia bacterium | reverse complement strand
TCCTGCAACGACGGCGGTAGCAGCAGTAGTTGGTTCGGCGCGTACGGCTTGAACGTCTTCACGCTACTACTATACCCCACCAGTGTTCCATCTCGATGCCCTATATGGCAATGAGAATTGTTTCTCCGACAGGCTCCTAGGCAGCCACTACGGCGCCGTACAGGGCACAGTGATTCTGGCCTGCTCCCTCGGTGGCGCTCTGGGACCCTGGCTCGGGGGCTTCCTGCACGACATCACCGGCAGCTACCAGAGCACGCTCATAGTCGTCCAGCTATTCCTGGTCACCTCGGCCGTCCTGATGTGGGTCCTCAAGCCAGGGCGTGCCACCACCAATCCCCACTGAAGGCTTGCAACGCCGCCCTACCAGACCGAGAAGACCCTTCATGGTGATTGTTTGACACCCGCATAGTGCGTCTATAAGCTTCGCCGAGGGGGACAGCTCCACCCGCTATGCGACACCAGGAGGAACAGACACCAGATGCAGTACAAGACAATTGGCAGGACGGGTCTCAAAGTCTCGCAGATATGTCTGGGCACGATGACATTTGGCGACCAGGTAAGCGAGGCCGACGCCATCTCCATGACACAGGCTGCGATCGAACGCGGCGTCAACTTCATTGACACCGCCAACATGTACGTCAAGGGCCGTTCCGAGGAAATCGTGGGAAAGGCCATCAAGGGACAGCGGGAAGACATCGTGCTTGCCACGAAGGTCGGCAGCCCCATGGGGACCGGCCCGAACGACGTCGGCCTCTCCCGCAAGCACATCATGCGTGCCGTTGAGGACAGCCTCCGCCGGCTCGACACCGACTACATCGACCTGTACTACGTCCACCTGCCTGACTACACGACGCCCATCGAGGAGACGCTGCGCGCACTGGACGACCTCGTACACCAGGGAAAGGTGCGCTATCCCGCCTGCTCCAATTTCCGCGCATGGCAGCTCTGCAAGGCGCTCTGGGTCAGCGATGCCCATAACCTTGCCCGCTTCGAGTGCATGCAGCCACCATACAACCTGCTGACACGCGACATCGAGTACGAGCTGCTCCCGCTCTGCGCCACCGAGGGTCTCGGAGTATGCGTCTACAATCCCCTTGCAGGCGGCCTCCTCACCGGCAAGCACGACCCCTCAAGGCCACCTGCAGCCGGGACGCGCTTCTCCAATGACACCATGGGGAAGATGTACTACGAGCGGTACTGGAACGAGACCAACTTCAAGGCCGTCGAGCATTTCAGAACCGTCGCCTCTAAGAGCGACAGAGACATGGTCCAGTTCGCACTTGCCTGGATTCTCAGCAGGCCCGAGGTGACATCAATCATCGTCGGCGCAACGTCCATGAAGCACATCGAGCACAACATCGCAGCGACCGAACTGCAACTCACAGCCGAGGAGCTCGCGGCGTGTGACAAGCTCTGGCACGAGCTGAGGCCATTGCGCTTCTTCTACGGGCGGTAACAATCGCGCGCACGGACACGGAATCCGAGCGGCGAACGAGGGAACAGATGAAGTACGGCATCTGCAGCGACACATTCCCGGGATGGAACGTTGATGAGATATTCGATTTTGCGAAGAAGACAGGGTATGACGCGGTTGAGTTGGCGTCCTACTCGTTCTGCAACAGCATAGCCGATGTTACGGCGCCGGAGCGCCAGCAGATGCGGGCATGGGCCGACGCAGCCGACATCGAGATTGCCGGGCTGCACGCGCTGTTCACCCCCATTCCCGGACTCCAGCCGCTCTACAACTGTCCGGCCGGACTCCAGATGAACAGCCTCGACCCGGGGATTCGCCTCCGGACGAAGGACTATCTCAAGGAGCTCATCCGCTTCTGCGGTGAGGTCGGAGGTCGCAATATCGTCCTCGGGTCAGCCTCCGCACGAAGCATACCGGAAGGCATGCCCTATGAAGATGGCTGGCGGAACTCCCGCGATATGCTGCGAGAGTGCGCGGAGTTCGCAGCCGCCTACGACGTGGTGCTTAGCTTGGAACCCATACATGCTGCGCTGACCAACTTCATCAACACACCGGATGAGGCAATGAGAATGGTCAGGGACGTCGGCCACCCGAACCTGATGTGGATGCTGGACTGTTTCGGCGCCTACCACCAGGGAGTGGACATACCGAAGGCAATCAGAACTCATGGGAAGTATCTGGCCCACGTTCATATGAACGACGACAGCAAGAGTTGGCCGGGAACCGGCCGGATTGATTTCCCCGCGCTGGCAAGTGCGCTCAAGGACATAGGCTACTCCGGCTATCTGTCCGTCGAGGTCTTCGACCTGAGTCCGGACCCTGAGACCATCGCCAGGAAGGCCCTCCCCTACGTCCGAGGGCTTTTCGAGTAGCCCTTCCAACCCGGGAATAGGACTGCGCACTGCCGTGAGGCAGGAGTTCTGGCAGGACGTGTTTCAAACGTGGATATGCACCCGTCGCTGTTCAGTCAACCCGACAGGTCTGAGAGTCAGGGCCAGGCGCGGGCGCCAGCAAGGGTGCCGCTTGCCGCCCGCCTGAGGCCACAGTCGTTCGACGAGTTTGTCGGCCAGCAGCACCTCGTAGGTGACGGCAGACTGCTTCGGCGCAGCATCGACGCTGACAACCTGCCCTCAATCGTCCTGTGGGGACCACCCGGCACCGGCAAGACAACGCTCGCGCGAATAATCGCACGCTGCACCAAGTCCCATTTCGCCCCGATGAGCGCCGTAACCGCGGGCGTCGCTGACCTCCGCAGGGTTGTCGACGAGGCCAGGAAACGTCTCGCCTTCTCGAGTCAGCGCACGATACTCTTCATCGACGAGATACACCGGTTCAACAAGGCACAGCAGGACGCCATTCTGCCCCACGTCGAGGACGGAACGGTCACCCTCATCGGAGCAACGACAGAGAACCCATCCTTCGAGGTCATCTCCCCCTTGCTCTCCAGGGCTCGCACATTCAAGCTCGACCCTCTCGAGAAGGACGACCTCAAAGCCATCCTCTCACGAGCACTTTCGGATGACGAGCGAGGGTTGGGACAGCTCAACGTCGACCTTGCCGCCGACGCTCTCGAACAGCTCGTCTCAGTGGCGAGCGGAGACGCCCGAATCGTGCTCAATGCACTGGAGCTTGCAGCCCTGGCGACTCCACCCGATGGTAGCGGTCGCCGCAATGTCACCGTGGAAGCAATCGCAGAGGCTCTGCAGCACCGGACGCTGCTCTATGACAAGGCTGGCGACCAGCACTACGACATCATTTCGGCCCTCCACAAGTCCCTCAGGGACTCCGACCCTGACGCAGGTCTCTACTGGCTGGGCAGAATGCTGGAAGCAGGCGAGGACCCTCTCTACATCGCTCGACGCCTGGTGCGCTTTGCGTCGGAGGACGTGGGAATGGCTGACCCGCAGGCGCTCGTCATCTGCATGGCAGCACAGCAGGCTGTCCATTTCATCGGCCTGCCCGAGGGTAGCCTCGCTCTGGCACAGGCAGCCGTCTATCTCGCAACCGCCCCCAAGAGCAACTCACTCGAAGCCGGCTATTCCGCCGTGCAGGAAGACATCCGCAGAGGGCCAAATGACCCCGTCCCCCTGCACCTGAGAAACCCTGTCACCAAACTCATGCGGGAGATGGACTATGGCAAGGGATACAAGTACGCTCACGACTATGAAGGGCACTACGTCCAGCAGGAGCACCTCCCGCCCGGGCTTAGAGGGAAGAGATACTACGTTCCGGGCGACCAGGGCTACGAGAAGGACGTGGTGTCGCGCCTTGAACAGTGGCGAGGCTCACTGCGGTTCCCCAAACAAGTGACGCCGGACGAACCCGCACAGCACGAGGGCTAGCCCACGCCCCGGCATCAATCCATCGTATGGCCCCGGTCCGCTGCTGCGCGTCTCCTGAACGTCCCCGTGCCGCACTCTGGTGGGTCGTCGCACCCGGCCGCCGAACACGTTCTTCAGCATGTCCTTCGTCTCGTTTGAGAGCGAGTCCACGGTATAGACCAACTTCTTGCCCGCACCCTCAATAGTCAGCTCGGTCACAGTCGGGTCCACGTCATCATTGCCGCTGCTCTGAGTCTTGCTGCGTATCTTGATGGAGCGGATGTCGGAGTTAGCAATCGCGAAATTGCTGCGCGTCTCGTTGAGCGCTTCCTCGGGAGACATGTCAAGGTACCGCTGTGAAAATGACAAACTGGCCTTAATCTGCTCTCCCCACCTTGCCAGGAACCCCTTACCTTCTTCTTTGCCCCTTCTCTGAGCTTCCGCAATAATCTGCTTCAACATGTCGCCCGTCATCTGGGCGAAGATACTCCGGGTGTCAGTTACAACCATGGTGTACGTGTCCCAGCGGCCAAACGACTTGCCCTTCTTAATGGTGGGGACAATACCAATCACACACTCGCCCATGCTGCCTTCCCTCCTGTATGCAGAGAAGGGGTCGGCCGTCAAGCAGCCGACCCCTCCATACGTGTCGCTTTGTGTCAACAGCCCGCGTACGGCGCTACCGCCCCATCCAACCACCATCAACCGACAGGACTATGCCGTGAACGTAGCTTGCTGCCTCGGAACACAGGAACACAACCGTGCCCTTGAGGTCCTCCGGCTGCCCCCAATTTCCGGCGGGTATGCGTGCGATGATAGAGGGGTTGCGAACAGGGTCATTCCTCAGGGCCGCCGCCAGATCGGTCGCCAGATAGCCGGGAGCAATCGCATTCACATTGACGCCCTTTGAGGCCCACTCGTTTGCCAATGCCTTAACCAGCGAAGCGATGCCTCCCTTTGACGCAGCATAGCCGGGTATGGTGATGCCACCCTGGAAGGACATCAGCGACGCAGTCATGACGATCTTGCCCGAACCACGAGCAACCATCTCCTTTCCGAATTCCCGCGCCATGACGAAGTGAGAACTGAGATTCACCTCAATGACTTTGTCCCACATCTCATCGGTGTGATCCACCGCTGGCTTGCGCTCGATGGTCCCTGCGTTGCTCACGAGGATGTCGACAACCGGGAACTCGGCCTTGACCTTCTTGATGAAATCATAGGTTGCTTTCCTGTCACCGAAGTCACAGCGATAGCACTTGCACTTACGACCAAGCGCCGTGACCTCCTTCTCCAACTCGCTGCCCGATTCCTCCATGGACACGCTGACGCCGATTATGTCAGCCCCAGCCTCGGCAAGCCCCAGCGCCATTGCCTTGCCCAGACCGCGTTTCGAACCTGTTACGAGCGCGACCTTTCCTTCCAGATTGAACTTGTCCAGTATTCCCATTGAATCTCCCTCCTTACTGCGAGTCCCGGCCCTGCACCATGTCACCCGGCACACGTGACATATTGCCCGATTATACACCACGGCACGCGAGAATACAGGCCGTTTGTCACAACGGGCAAATGGCGTACAATAGGGCTCGCCCGGCGACCCACCTTATCCCTGTTCCATCAGGCTCCGGCGCGCTCTCGCACTGCCACGCGGCACGGTGCCGCGGCTCGATGCCGGGCAGTGGCGTTAGGCTCCGTTGACGAAGTGCATGGGAGTCCGTCGCGCAACGACCACTGCATCGGCAGGCGGTTCCGCACGCGCATTGCGTGGCACGAGAAAGCCATCGCCGCAGGCGGCGATGGCCAAGAGACAATGATGAATCGAGCAAAGCAGAAGCTTCAGCCAGGCGAGGCCGCAGGCACATTCATGAACGAGTCCGACCGCATACCATGGCTTCTCGAGAAGGGCCACCGCGCTCTCATGGTTGGAGAGGCCGACGCTCTTCTTATCCGCGTCGCGAGAGCCGCACCGGATGCGGCGCGTCATGGCAGAGACTTCTGACCAACCGTCGCGCAACCCACGCTTAGCCCCGGCAGAATCCCACGGCAGCTCAGGAGGACCAGGCAAAGCACATGACCATCACGAGCGACCAGGCCGCCCAGGCACCCACGCTCTGGAACAGACAGGTAGCGAAGATCTACCGGAAGCGATGGCTCATCTGGTTTGTGGCCGTGCTCTCACATTCGATTGGCCTTTTCCACCGGGCTGCAATGGGCCCCATGGCCGACCGGATCATGGCGGACTTTGGCATCACCGCGGTTGCATTCGGCAGCCTGGGGGCCGTCTACTTCTACGTCTATGCGGCCATGCAGATTCCGTCAGGCACCCTGGCGGACACCATCGGGCCACGGAAGATCATCACGATGGGGCTGCTCTTCACGACCGCAGGAACCGTTGTCATGGGTCTCGCGCCCACCTTCGGTGTCCTCTACTTCGGCAGGATCCTCGTGAGTTTCGGCGCATCGGTCGCATGGCTGAGCGTTCTCAAGGTCATCATGAGCTGGTTCCGGTCACGCGAGGTAGGTACCGTGACCGGTCTATCGGGAGCCATCAACAACACGGGGCAGCTTCTCGCAGCGACGCCGTTGGCTCTCCTCATCATGGCCATCGGCTGGCGCATGTCTTTCGTGACTGCGGCAGGCATGAGTCTAACAGTCGCCATCCTCAACTGGTTCATCCTGAAGGACGACCCCACGAAGGCAGGCCTCCCCTCAATCGCTGAGGCGGAGGGTAGAGTCAGTGCCGCGGTAGACACCGAGGAACGCAGTCTTTCGGTACGCGAACGTATGTCACGGGTGATAAGCAACAAGCGGATCTGGCCCCTCTTCATGGTCTGCATGGGCACGTACGGAGCATACTCCGCGTTCTTCCTGAACTGGTACGTCATCTACCTCATGCAGACCTACGGGCTTGCACGTGACTACGCCGCCACATTCGCGCTTGCTTCCGCCCTGGGCTCAATCGTCGGGACCTCCTCACTCGGCTACATCTCGGACCGTATCAGAAGTCGTAGCATCCCGATCAGGTTCGCCACAGGAACGTCACTCACCTGTCTCCTCATAATGGCATTGTGGAACGGAGGCAAACCTCCCATCGAGGCACACTGGCTCCTTGCCTTCCTGATAGGGTCCGGCATCGGAGCCATGTCCGTGTCGTTTGCAACAGTACGCAATGTCGCCAGGCCGGAGGTGCGCGGGATGACAGGCGGCGTCATCAACATGGGAGCCTTCATAGGAGCGGCGGCAGTCCAACCGCTATTCGGCCACTTCCTGGACAGCGGCTGGACAGGAGAGATGCTGAACGGTGTGCGGCATTATCCCGTTGAGGCATTCCAGCAAGGTCTCCTCCTGTGCTGCGCACTCATGGCGTTGGGGTTTCTTGGAGCGCTGTTGATGAAGGAACCTCTGCGCAAGGCTGGTTGACGGGAGACACAATGGATTGCTGCCAGGTGATTCTGCGGCCACATCAGTCTGCCGTGGCCGACGCCCTCGAAGGTATAGCGTGCGACGGCATCTCTATCACTCGGGCGCTCGTGTCTCGATACCGGAGTGACGGAAGCCGGCAAGGGAACCGGGCACTGGGAGAGATAGGAATCCACAACACACGCCTCCATGAGCTTGTCCGGGAGTCCGCCTGCCACCTCGCACAATCCGGCTCCACGTCCACCCGCTGTGTCGGTCACGGCGACGGGCAAACTCGAGCGCAAGGTTGCCGGCGGGCGGCTCCGGAATATCGGCTGGATCTTTAGTCCCGGGTGCTGCCATCTATCAGGTGCTGCCATCTATCTTGACACGTGCCTCATGTCGCAATACACTGACAACAGGGTTTTGCTTGTTGCATAGTGCGCAGTTTGATGGGCAGAGGACTCCCGATGTGGGTGGTGTCTCGCACATCTCTGGTCACCAATGAGCAGTATCTGGCTGGGGTCCTTTTGTCCACCGCTGGTCGGATGGCAGAAATAGGGAGAAAAGCGGAAGGAGGTCGGAACATGGCTGAGGAACAGAAGAGCGAGCATGGCTTCGTCGGTGAGACAATCATAGGTGATGATGTGGTCGCCTCCATCGCCGGCCTGGCTGCGCAGGAGATCGACGGTGTCGGAAGTCTGGGCAAGAGCACCGTGCGCCGCGCGCTTTCCGGCGCGTTCGCAGACGCCGCCGAGAAGGCGAGGGCAGGCGTTGCTGTTGAGGTCGGGAAGCGTGAGTGCATCGTGGACCTGCAGATGAACGTGCACTACGGCTACAGCATCCCGAACATCATCAACGAGGTCCGGAAGAAGGTCGCCGCACGCCTGCTTGAGTTCACCGGTCTCATCGCCAAGGAGATCAACATCCGGATTGTTGGAATCGACATTCCGCAGCAGAAGACTCAGGCCAGAGTCGCGTAGTACAGTCACGGCTCCCTTGAGTCCGCACCCGCTGACGCAGACCGGGACGGAAGGTCAGGCGTGAGGGTGAGTGGAGACAAGTGATGATGATTACCGTGTTCAACCGCATTGTGGTGATACTCGGTGCTCTGGCCATCCTTGGCGGGGCCGTTGCTACTATCGGTGTCGCCGCTCAGATATGGCCGCCATACATCCTCGCGGGGTGGTTCCAGTCCCAGTTACAACTGGCCTCCGAAGCAACAACCGCGAGCAGGGTGGCAATTATCTCTCTCAGCGTCGTCGCGGCCGTAGGTATGCTGGCACTGCTGCTGGCTGAATTGATACCTCTTCGCACTTCTGTCGTGCACGTACTGAGCACGACTGACAAGGGCGTTGCCACTATCGAGAACCAGAGCCTTTGCCTGCTGGCCGAGCGCACAGGCGAGACAGTCCACGGCGTAAACGATGTTGACTGCTTCATCAGAGATGGCAAGGAGGGGCTGCTGGTCAAGGGCCGCGCCACCGTGGCGCTGGGTGCGAACCTGCTGGAAGTCAATCCCGAGATGAAATCCAAAGTACGCGATACAATCCAGCAGTTGACGGGACTGCCGGTTGCCCGGGTCGACATCAAGTTCAAATACCATTCCGACAAGCGAAGCCGGGTTTCGGTACGGTGAAAAGGACATGGCCATGGGAAATGCGAAGGTAATCGGGATTGCCGCGGGCTTGGTAGCAGGCCTCATCATCGCGTGGCTCGGGTTCGCCAAGTTCCTGGTTGTTGCGCTCTGCGTGTTGATAGGCTGGTTTGTCGCGAAGGTCTACCTCGGAGAGATTGATCTTCTCGACGCCTACGAGCGTTTTCAGTCAGGCAGGGGGAGAAAACCGCGTAGTTGACACAGGCGCCGTCCTGTCCGCCGGCGGAATGGTCGGCCGGGGGGCAACCTTGGTCGAGTTGAAAGCGGTCGCGTAGCAAGTGGTGGCAGGGTTGTCAGGCTCGAAAGAGACACTGCGAAGCTTGCTGCCCATCACCCTTGTCCTCGGAGGAATCTGCCTCACTGGACTCTGGAGCGAGTCGCTTCTTCTTGCGCTCATTGAAGTCCTCTCTATCACGCTCCTCTTCGCTGTGTTCATGTTCGCGTCGAACGCACGAGCATTCCTCGACTCGGACTACTTCCTCCTGCTCGGCATGGCATGTCTTGCCCTCGCCATCATCGAGGTGCTACACATGTTCAGCCACCCGTGGTTCGGCCTCGTGCCCGGGGGAATCGAGACTTCGACTCGCGCCCTGCTGGCAGGTCGCTACCTCCAGGCGGTGTCTTTGCTTCTGGCCGTGGCCTTCGTGCAGCGCAAGCTGCGCCCTCTCCCAACGCTCCTGTCCTTCCTGGCAGTGGCTGCAGCCGTTGTTGCAGCCATCCTGCTGGCCTCCCGGCCGTGCTGCTACACACCGGACGGCAATCCCACCCTCTTCACCTCCGCGAGCTACTGTGTCACGGTCGGTATCCTGGTTGCAGCTCTCGCGCTGCTGAAGCACTCGGGCCACAGATTCCATCCACGGGTGCTGGCACTTGTCTCGGCCGCGATTGCTGTGACCGCGCTCGCCTCCGTCGCCTTCGGACTGACACACTTGCTGTCAGGTCCATGGCAGGCGCTCGGCCAACTCCTGCTTGCCGTGTCGTTCTACCTCATCTACAAGGCGTTCGTCGAAACAGGTTTCACCAAGCCGTACGACTTGCTGTTTCACAATCTCAAAGAAGCCGAAGTCCACATGCGCACCATGTCGCTGAGAGACGACCTCACGGGACTCTACAACCGCCGCGGCTTCTTCTCACTCGCTGAACAGCAGACCCGGTTGAGCCAGCGCAGCGGCCGCAACATGCTGCTCTTCTACTGTGACCTCAACGCGATGAAGAGCATCAACGATACGCTCGGTCACCAGGCGGGCGACCGTGCTCTGACTGACGTGGCGGCAATCCTGAGTGAGACATTCAGGGAGTCTGATATCGTTGCCCGCATCGGTGGCGATGAGTTCGCCGTTCTCGCCATCGAGAGCGATGACACAAGCGTCGGGATGCTGCGTATGCGTCTCGAGAGAAATCTGATAGCATTTGCTGACAACGCCGGGCGCCCCTACGACATCAGCCTCAGTATCGGCGTGGCAACATACGACCCGCTACTCTCGGAGAGCCTCGATCAGGTGCTCTCGAGGGCTGACGACCTCATGTACCGACAGAAGCAAGCGCGCAGACACAACGGAAAGGAGCACCTTCACAGATGAGCACGAAACTGGTTCGAACAGGGGTCATTGTTGCGCTTGCCGTCCTGTTGCCCTGCCTTGCCGCATGCACAGAACAAGAGGAGAAGGAACGAATGACATACACATCGCCGCCGCCAATGACTATCGACACAAGTGCCAACTACACCGCCATCATCGAGACGGAGAAGGGAGACCTCGTGTGCGAGTTGTTTGCAGCGGACGCTCCTGTGACAGTCAATAGTTTTGTCTTCCTGGCTGAGGAAGGCTTCTACGACAACACCACGTTCCACAGGGTGATTGCGGGTTTCATGGCCCAGGGAGGCGACCCCACGGCGACCGGAACAGGCGGACCCGGCTACAAGTTCGAGGATGAGTTCAGCGCACACAAGCACGGAACAGGAACTCTCTCGATGGCGAACTCCTGACCGGGCACGAACGGGTCCCAGTTCTTCATCACGTATGAGCCGCAGCCACACCTCGACGGGAAGCACTCGGTGTTCGGCCAACTCGTTGAGAGCATGCTCGTGTTGCTGGATATCAAGCAGGGCGACGTCATCAAGACGATTCGTATCGAGAAATCCTAGTCGCGCTTCGTTGCCGGGGCAGGTCCACGCGAAACGCTCTCGTCGGCACCCAGCTTCCCTCTCACGCGGGAGAGGACGCCGAATACCATCTCGACGGCCTCACTCAGAAGCTGCAGTTCCTCGAGCGTCATCACCTCCATCAGCTTCCTGCCACGGTCTATGCCGGACTCCCACAACCTGTGGCCGAGCTGCCGTCCTTCGTCTGAGAGGCTGCAAACAACGACGCGGCGGTCATGAGGGTCCCCACCCCTCTCAACGAGGCCCCGGTGGATGAGCCTGTCCGTTACACCTGTGACGACGGCCTGACTGACGCCTACAGACGCGGCTATCTCGCTCACACGTTGAGGTCCGTGTGCGTAGATGCACATGATCATCTTGAGCTGAGGCATGGTCAGGTCCAGCGCCAGCCAGTCTTCCGGAATCACCGGAGGGAGGTTCCATGACTCTGTCTCTCCGAGTTCAATAATCCCGTCGATAAGTCTTCGTCTTTCCTCGGCGGTCTTCATACGACCAAACCTCCTTGCACCCCTGTGTCAGCGGCCACGAAAGGAACACGCGCTTTCTTTCTCTCTCTGCTCCGCCAGCGGTCAAGCGGAACGAGTATCGCAGGTAGAAGCGTGAATGTCAGTAGCAGAAGCAACCCGAATATCATGACGGTCACAGTGCCAAACGTCTGCAGCACAGGAAACGACGAGAACATGAGCGCCCCGAAGCCTCCAATCGTGGTCGCGCCGGACGAGAGAAGCGCCACTCCAACCCTCGAAGCCGCCACCTGCATCGCCTCCTCCGGCCCCACCCCCTTGTCGCGTTCCTCGTAGTACCTGGTCATAACCAGAAGGAAATACTCCACCCCCAGGCCAATGATGAGTGCCCCCATCGTGGCGGAGACAGCCGTGTATTCCATACCCAGTACATACATCAATCCACCGGACAGTCCGGTAACCATTACCACAGGCAGCACGGGAATCAGTGCCTTGAACCAGTTCCTGTACACGATCAGGAGCGCCAGGAAGATGAACAGAAGACCCTTGAACGTCATCTCGTATCGGCCCTTCGTGAGCGGATCCATCACGCTCTCCATGAGAACCGATTCTCCCGTGAGTGTCGCGTGTGTTCCCGGCGGCGGTGACATCCATTCGAGGTCGCGCTCAAGTGACGCCAGAGTCTCCCGGAAGGCACTCGCCTCCATGCTGCCAGTCATCAGGGTGATAAGTCCTAGCGACGTGCCGCTCGCTACTCGTTCCAGCACGCTGTCATCAATCGACTCAAGAACCATGCCCAGCTCGGCTGACGTTGGCGGTATGGAACCACCCGCCGCTTCCTTCACGACTCCTGCGAGGCTCGAGCTCCCCGTGACGCGTTGGTGCCGGCTCACAACATAGTGCTCAAATTCATCCATCCAGACGAGGACGGCGCGCGACGTCACATCATCGGACCGGACGAGCAGTTGCAGGGATTTCCCGGAACCAGTCACGCTCTCCAGCTTCGCCGCCTGCACCAACACGGGCATGTCAGGCGGGGCGTAGGATTTCTCATCCACCGATACACCCACTTTCTGGTCATAGGAATAGCCAAGCACCGTCAATAGCACGACTATCGCGACGATCGGCAAAGGATTTTTCGCGCAGAATAGAGAGACCCTCCCAAGCAGTCGCTCTATTCCAAGCTCCTGCGGAGCCTCCGTGCGCCCCTCACCCTGACGTCCGGACTCGATCACGGGCACACGACGTCTGTACACGAGGTACAACAGCGGCGACATGAAGAACACGGCGGCAAGAAAACACAGCGTGACTCCCAGAAGGCTCAGACCTCCGAACTGCACCATCATCGGTACGGGCGAGCCAAACAGCGCCGAGAATCCAAGTCCGCCGCACAGCGCGGCAAGCGCAACCGCGGGCCCAATCATCCCCATCCCGTCCTTCACAGCCTGCGCGGTCGTCTTGCCTGCGCGCACCTCCTCATCGACACGATTGTGGAACTGGATGAAATAGTCAATCCCGATGCCGATGAGGAGCGGAAACACGATCATGGATGCCATGGTGAGCGGAACGTTCAGGAGCCCTGTCACTCCAAATGTCGCCAGCGTGGCGACAATCACGCCAACCAGAGGCATCAGCCTTCGCTTCACATGCTTGAAGACAATGGCAAGCACGAGGACCATCGCCGCCACCACTGAGGCGAGCATGAGGAGGAGGCTCTTGCCCATCTCGTCCTGCATCTCGGCAGCGAACATGACCTCTCCCATTGTCTCGGTGTTCACGCCGGGTGGAAAGCCTGCCTCACGCGCCACATCTTCGACGCGCGCCAGCAGCGCCTCAAGCTCGCGTTGTTCCAGCCCTGCCTCCACGTCCACGAACACAAGCGAGTACTGCACGCCGGGCAGCAGTGCGCCAACAAGCTCCGCGGGAAGATGTGCTATCAGCTCGTCCAGTTCACCCTGGTTGGAAGGCACGTAGGCGACACCCGTGCTCCGCCACATCGCTCCCTCAATGACAGATGCCAGGCTCTGGACCACCAGTACCCTGCCATCGCTGTTCAGGGAGTCAGCGAACCGTTGCTCCGCCCGAAGTGTGTCAACGCTCGACACGTCACCCGACAGCATGAGCATCACTGCCTCGCCCTTGACGAAGTTCTCTACGTAGGTCTCATAGTCCCGGTACATCTTCGTGTCGGTCGACACGAAGGTATCCAGGCCTGTCTCCATCTCTATCTGCCCCGCGCCGTAGAGCGCGGGCAGCAGAAGCAGACCTGAGAGAAGCAGAAGAAGGCGAGTCCTGTGTGCAACTAGAGAGCCGATGCGTTCAAACAGACCTGACATCCTAGCCCGGGCTCAACTCCGTTGTGGCATTCGCCTTTCGCCGCCTGCTGACAGCCCTCACCACCAGATAGGCACCACCGCCAAGAGCAATGCCGGCGACCGCCAGCAGAATGGCCGTCTGGGTGGAAAGCCTGTTCGACTCAACGATCCGAACATCGGCTTTCATGGCATCCGACGTGTAGGAATTCCCGTTGTCGTCCTTGTATTTCATGTCCACGTCCAGGGCATACGCCTTCGGTATCGCGTCGCCGTCCGCGCCTATCTTGAACTTGGCCACCCTGGTTTCTCCCGCAGCCAGTTCTCCGATGTAGGCCGTCTCATCCGTACTGGAGAACGGGTCGATGGCGCTTATCCTGGCCACTGCATCGTGCAGGTCAGTATCGCTGGCATTCTCGATTGAGACAGAGAGCACACGCTGCGTCCCCGGCTCAAGCGGCTCGTCCAGCTCAGTCCTCACGATATCGAACTCGATATCTTCTCCTATTGTCACGCCTACTTTCACCGTGGACTCACGCAGCGCGTCACCCTTGTCTCTGTAGCTGATTCGAATGCTCAGTGGAGACGCCTTGGAGATAGCATCCTGTGAGACAGCAACCTTGAACTCCGTGGTCACACGCAAGCCCGCATCCACGGTTCCGAGGTAGCTCGCACGGTCCACCGGAACGAAGTTGCCACCCGGGAGAACTTCGGCGGTCACTTCGTACGCGGTCTCACCGTTATTCCCGAGGGTCACTCTCACCGTGCCCGTGGCCCCCGGCCTCAGGCTCTCGCCCTCGGACTTCACCACTTCGAAATAGCTGCCGGTGACATCGATAGTGACAGGAATGACCTCTGTCCGTTCCTGACTGACGAAGTAGAACTGTGGCTGGTACGTGGCAGGATTGTACGCGCGTGGGTCCGGCACCATCGGAAGCGAACTCGGAGGATTCAGCCAATCCACGTCGCTGGTGTACTCATACGAGGCCTTCAGCTCCAGGTCGTAGGCTCCTACGTCCGCGCCCTTGTACACACGCACTCCGAATGTCAACGGCTCCGGTGTGACGAAGCTGCGCGGCAGCGCTCCTATGTACACCGACCCGCCTATGATTTCTATCAGCGGGTTCTTTGACTCGAGGGTCAATGTGAGGTTCTGCGTCGTGGTGCACGGGTAGGCCACCATCATCCCATTGATGCCATAGCCATACGCCAGCACCTGGTCATCAGCACCCTTCACCCGCCCCTCAAAGCTACCCTTGTTCTGAATCATTATCTGCAGTTCACCCGCGGAACCGATCTGAAACTCGTTACCCCCCACAACCAGGGCTTCCAGGTCAGGCGCTCCTTCAACAGCCGCGAGCGCCGTTCCTGCACCCACTGGCAGAAAAATGACCGTCACTATGATGGCGAGCAGCAGCCTCCTCGCGTATCTCATAACGCCTCCTTCGCGTCCTTGTACTCTTCTGACAACCAGCTGGAGCCGGTCACTCGCGAAAGAGTAACAAGATACTTTGTGCAATGCAAATGATTAGTCCGTTGGGAATAGTTCTCGTCGCGTTTCCCATGTGGGGGCGCAGGGCCGCGGGGCGAAACGCCGCCAGACGACAACCTGGGCTTGCGGCAAACCGACCGAAGTCCCGCGTTGACTCCCCCCAGGGCACGTGGTATCGTCGTGGGGAGCATCGGGTGCCCTTGCACCCGCAACCACGAAAGGAGACCACACTGCCATGTCAGTAGTTTCACTCACAGGCAAGGCTCAGACAGTCCTCGGCGTGATAGAAGGACAGGACCTCGGTATCACGCTGCCACACGAGCACGTCCTCATGGACGGAAGCGCCCTGTATACAGAACCCTCCGCCTCAGCGGAGAAAGGCAACGCGCACAAGCCTGTTGACTGGGAGACCCTGAGCTGGCTCCGCTACCACCCGTTTGAGAGCGCGGACAACCTGCGTCTGTTCGACGAGGAAGTAGCGACAAAGGAGATCCTGCATTTCAAGGCAGCCGGCGGCAGGACCATCGTTGACCAGGGAAACAACGGCCTTGGTCGCGACGTGAATGCACTCGCCCGCATCTCCCGCATCACGGGGCTCAACATCATCATGGGGTCGGGCTACTACTCGGCCAATTCGCTCAACCCCGGTGTCTTCTCCATGTCGGTTGACGAGATAGCGGACGAGATAGTGCGAGACATCACCGAAGGCGTCGGCAGCACCGGCATCAGGTCCGGCGTCATCGGCGAGATCGGCTGTTCCTGGCCCATGCACGAGTTCGAGAAGAAGTCGCTGCTCGCGGCCGTCAAGGCCCAGAAGGCAACCGGTGCGCCAATCAACGTGCACCCCGGCCGCAACCCCCTCGGCCCGATAACAGCAGCACGGATACTTGATGAGGCCGGAGCAGACATGAGCCGAGTGGCCTTCAGCCACATAGACGGCAGGATTCGCACACACGATGGCAGGGTGGAACTCACGAAGCTCGGCTGCTATCTCGAGTACGATCTGTTCGGCTGGGAAGGACACTTCCCCTCGTTCTACACGCCGGACTACCTCGACCTGCCAAACGACACAACGCGAATTTACGAGATGCGCGACCTGATGGATGCCGGTTTCCTTGGCCAGCTGCTCATATCGCACGACATCAACTGTAAGACGAATTTGGTCTGCAACGGTGGATGGGGCTACGCCCACATTTCCAACTACGTTGTCCCCATGATGCTGAAACGCGGCATCGGCAGGGACATCATCGACACCATAATGGTGCAGAACCCCCGCCGCTTCTTCAGCTTCGTCTAGACCACTCCCACAGGCTATCCGCAGGCGGGCCTGGAGTTCCAGGCCCGTTTTTCTGTCAACCGCCGAACATGGTCCACACCGGATGCCGCGCAGAAGTCCTGACACAATGGTAGTCGCTGCGTTATGACATATGAAGACGCAGTTAACAAGCGCGCGGCCGGCCGCGTGCGAAGCTTGTGTATACTTGGGAGGCAGCTTGGCGCAGCGGGAAAGCGTGACATGGCTCCGGGATCCGGAACAGATCACACACACGCAGGACATAGCAAGGAAGAGCACCTCAGCTCGCTCTTCGACTCGTGCTATCCAAGGCTCGCACGCTATGCCTACGCCCGTCTCGGCAATCCCACAGAGGCAGAGGATGTCGCGGCAGATGTCTTCGTCCGCGCTTTCGAATCGCTCGACTCCTTCCGCGAGCGGGGCCTCCCGATGCAGGCCTGGTTGTTTCGAATCGCCCGCAACCTCGTCGTGGACCGCTACAGGCGCGCGGGGCGCTTCGAGCGAAGTGATGAGGACGAGGCCGAGCTGCCGGACTCCCCTGACCCTGCGCAACTCGCAGAGCAGAACATCTTGCTCAAGGACGTGAAGGAAGCAATGCAGCATCTCACGCAGGACCAGAGCGACGTCATCACGCTGCGTTTCTTCGGTGGTTTGAGTTCCAGGGAGACAGCCACGGCGCTGGGAAAGAGCGATGGTTCCGTACGGGAGATGCAGCGGGCCGCGCTCGAGAAACTAAGGCGGCTGCTCAGCTGACATGAAACGAATGGACATCAACGAGTTCGACAGGGCACTCGACGACTGCCTCGACCGCGTGGCCCGCGGAGAGACGGTGGCGCAGTGCCTCGCGCTCTACCCGGAGCATGCCCTTCGCATCGAGCCGCTCCTGCGTGTCTCGGAGACTGCGCGCACGGCGTTCACGTTCGAGCCATCCGGGCAAGGCGCCATCCGGGCAAGGGCACGCATGGATTCCGCGCGTGCGGCGCGCGCATTCCGGCAGCAGTCCCGCCGACGAATGCCTTCGCTCATTGAACGCCTCTTCGCACGGCCGCTTCCCGCCGCCGCAATCGCCTCCCTGGCTGTCATCGCCCTCACCGCCATCCTGCTCGTCAGACCTGCGCTTGGCCCGGACGGTATGCCCTCCATCCCCTCGTCTCAGCCCCCCGGGACCACAGAGCAGCCGGGCGAAGCGGGGCAGACACCCGCCGAGCCAACACCACAGGAACAGGAGAACGGTCCGACTGACACGGAGACACCTCCCATTACACCTGCCGCTCGGGAAGAAGGCAACTTCGTCTTCTACGTAAGCGACGAGCCCAACGATATCGGTGACTTCGAGAGCCTCATCATCACAATCGCCACAATCGAGCTGAAGCCACACGGCGACGGCCCGTGGGTGGAACTCACTCCCGTGGAGTCCATGGCTGACCTGGTCCAACTTCAGGGAGCCCGTGCGCAGGAGCTATGGCGAGGCGATGTGCCTGCAGGCGACTACAGCACGGTCTTCATACGCGTCGAGAGCATAAAGGGCATCCTGTCGTCCACCGGGGAGGAAGCTGAGGTCAAGCTTCCATCAGACAAGCTCCACGTCACTACTGCCTTCTCCGTCGGTGATGAGGACACGACCGGGTTCGTATTCGACATCACGGTTCACAGCGCCTGCCCCGACGGTCGGTACATCCTTTCACCGCAGGCTTCCGAGAGCGGCGCAGACCACCCCATCGACCCCGTGCAGCCACAGGAGAATGCAAAAGGCACCCCTGCCGGGACTCCCGGCAATGGACAAGGTGGCACGCCACACGGAAACGCGGTTCTGCCCGGTGCTGACCCGCCAGGGCCTCGCCATCCACCACAGGAGAACTAGTCCTGCCACAACCTGACATCTCCCGCGAACCAGCGTTTCAACCCATGAGATAGAACATCGGCTTGTCTGAAGGAGCACAGGTTATGAAGAAGACATTCGCCCTGGTCACCACCCTTGTACTCACCGCTATGCCGCTGGCTGGCTGCGCCGTGACAGACACCACCACCCCGACACCCGCCGGGCAAGAAGCGGTCGCCGGCTCAACTGCGCCCGCCGAGGAGGACGTCAACTTCCGTCTCCTCATCAGCGACGAGCCCAACGACATCGGCGATTTCGAAGAACTCTGGGTGGTCATCAGCGGCATCGGCCTTGTGCCCGGCGATGACGAGGGCGTGATTGAAGAGCCAATCGAGCCACCGATAGAGGTCAACCTCGTGGAGTTCCAAGGTCTAGACGCGATAGACGCCTGGGAGGGCAACGTCCCTGAAGGGGACTACACGAAGATATTCCTCTACATCGACGAAGTATGGGGCTTTCTCGTGCCCCCGGAGGGAGAAGATGCCGGTGAAGCCATCGAAATCAAGCTGCCCTCGAACAAGCTCCAGCTCAAGCTGCCCTTCACCGTCGGTGACGAGCCCGAGGGCGAGGCGGCCGAATTCGTCTTCGATATCACAGTCCACAGCGCCGGCAACAGCGGCCAGTACATTCTGAAGCCTCAGCTCACTGAGAGCGGCGAAGGCCAACAGTACCGGATCCTTGAGCACACTGAGGAGCGCATCCGGACGGGCAAGCCCGAGTCGCCGGGGAAATCAGCCGACGCCGGGAAGCCCGACGATGCGGGCAAGCCGGAAGAGACGGGCAAGCCGGAGTGGGCCGGACAACCCGGAGGAAGCCACTCCGCGGATGAGGACGGCGAGGAACCCGAAGAGTCCTAGTCCACACTACCATGTGATGCTCGCAGGGGCGGACCGGCCGGTCCGCCCCTGCCGCTTTCGGCGCCACCCGGCCTTGGTGCATGTCCTCACCATACAGGAACGACCCACTCGCCATGTAGGCCAAATCCCGACATCTCTTTCTGTCCACGTCCTACAGGTGTTTCTCTCACCCTGCCTAGAGCAATCGGTCCCGCGCGGAGTATTGTGAAATTGAGTTCACCTCCTTGGTTCGACTGTCGCGCCACGGTGAACCGGCAGAAATGCCGGCGTTGAGTCGCCGGAGTACGGTAGTGCTCCCCCGCAGACCGTCGTGGCGCGACAGTGTTCGCATCAGCCCGCAGTCCACAAACACCTTCGTGAGCAAGCACCTGCGCCGGCGATGCCCGCTGCGGGCCAGCAGTTAGAGTCCCCCTCGGATGCCACGGCAGTCCACACATCCGCGTGTCTGATATTGGTGTCCAGCGAAGACGTCCGCTTGGGAGGATTCCGGTGTAGGGGGGCAGGAATGCTGCCCCACCGCCATGTCGTCACACAAGCCAGTAAAGGCCGGCACACCCGTGAGTGGCACACTGCCCTACGGGCGACGCATGCATCGCCCTTACAGATCCGCCCGTGTGGGTCAGGACCAAGGGGGTAGTTCCGACAGGGGCACGTTGCACGTGCCCGGTGGACGTGGGACGGTCTGAATGCAGAAGGCAGGCATGCCTGGCCCGCCACCCTATCGTCACACAACGCCGCGAAGGCCAACACAACCGTGAAGGGCACGCAACCCGACGGGCGAGGCATGCCTCGCCCCTGCAGAAAACCGACCTCTGCCAGGCCTTCCTTTTCAACGTCGCCTTCTCCTGCATGCGGACACTTTCGCCCAACGGTCAGGGGAGGACAGAATCGCAGACCATCTACAGCCGGTGACGCACCCCTCCCACCACAATCCGAGGGCGTAGTATACTGGTGTCGTGAACTCAAAGCCTGTGCCTTCCGACCACACCCCACGCGATCTCAGCGCAGAGGTTGCCAGACTCCAGAACGAGATTGTCGCAATCGAAGATCAGCTTGCTGCCAAGACCTCCGAGCTTGAGCAGCTCGCCTACTACGACACGCTCACGGGCCTGTACAATCGCCGCTCCATCCTCGAGAAGCTGAATGAATGGCTGCAGCACGTCAGGCGGTACAAAGGCGCGCTGTCTGTGGTGATGTTGGACATTGACTACTTCAAGCAGGTCAATGACCTGCACGGGCACCGTGTCGGAGACAGCGTCCTGGCTGACCTCGCCGACTTCATGCATCGCAGCGTGCGACAGACAGACCTCGTTGGGCGCTATGGAGGGGAGGAGTTCCTCATCCTGCTCCCACGCACGGACGCCGCGGGTGCGGCCACCATGGCCCGGAGGGTCTGCAAAGCCTTGCGTGGAGCTCCGCTCCGCGACGCCACCGGCGGCGCACTGAAGGTCACTGCCAGCCTCGGCGGGGCGGAGTATTGCGAGGGCGACGACGAGGACTCACTCATCAGCAGGGCCGATGCCGCGCTCTATCGCGCAAAAGAGGCAGGCTGAGATGGACCCCGAAATTCGGACAGGTGGCTAAAGTGGGATTCTGCTCCTAAAATAGAGGGAGCTACGGAAGGAGCAGGACATGAAACGGAACCGCAGGAAGCACAGCCCGGCATTCAAGGCCAAGGTTGCCATGGAGGCGCTCAAAGGGGAAGACACGGTAGCGCAGTTGGCCAGCCGGTTCGAGGTTCATCCAAACCTGGTGAGTGCGTGGAAGAAAGCGCTGGTGGAAGGCGCCGCTGGGGTTTTCGACGAGGGCCAGAAAAGGAAGACGAGTGATGATGGCCTGGTTGCCCAGCTATACCAGCACATTGGGCAGCTCAAGGTGGAGCGGGATTTCTTGGAGAGCAGGTTGGCTCGCTGAGCCTGAAGCGACGGCGTGCCGGAATCGATCGTCGGCACCCGTCGCTGTCACTGGTACGCCAGTGCCGGCTGTTGGGCATCAGCCGGTCGGGTCTGTACTACCAGCCGAAGGCAATCGCAGAGGAGGATCTCGCTCTCATGAAGCTGATTGACCGCCAGTATCTGGCGACGCCGTTCTACGGGGCGCGCAAGATGGCCGCATGGCTGCAGAGCCGGGGCCAGAGGGTGAACCGGAAACGTGTGCAGAGACTGATGCGCCTCATGGGGCTCAGGGCAGTCTACCGGCGTCCGAGAACCACAATCCCGGCACCCACGCACCGGCGTTTTCCGTATCTGCTCAGGGGCCTGAGCATCAGCGCGCCCAACCAGGTCTGGGCGACGGACATCACGTTCATTCCCATGGCGCGTGGTTTCCTGTATCTGGTGGCCGTCATGGACTGGTACAGCCGATACGTGCTTGCGTGGCGTCTGTCCAACACCCTGGACGTCGGCTTCTGCATCGACGCGCTTTCGGAGGCCCTGGGTACAGGGAGGCCGGAGATCTTCAACAGCGATCAGGGCAGCCAGTTCACCAGCGATGAATTCACCGGGATGCTGGAGCGGCATGGCATCAGCATCAGCATGGACGGGAAGGGGAGCTACAACGACAATCTGTTCATCTGATAGTATCGAAGGGAGCCCCAAGGGCGGCAGAACCCCACCTTAATCTAGCCCCTGTCCTGTCCTAAGGATGGGGTCCACCTCAGGCCGTGACCGCGTTGAAGTCACCGCCTGCCCCTAGACGTTAGCCAACAGCTTCTGCCTCACCAACTGACGCGCCGGCACTCCTTCAAGAGGTCCACTTCGCCTGCACAAACGCGCCTCCTACCACCTGAGAGAGAAGCCAGCCACGACAGCTATGTTTTCTGCGACTCGAGAATCATCTCAGCGGCTTTGCGTGCCGCCTTGCCAACCACGCCGCTGCACAGCTCGTATCCGCCGGCCGCTTCGAACTTCTTCGTCTCCTCCGGGTCGGATGTGTCAAAGGAGCGCCCCAGACCGGCGTCCCGGATGTCGTAGCAGCGCACCTGGCCAATCTCCTTCTCGAACCAGCGGTAGAAGCGTTTAGAAACCGCCATAGAGGCCTTCCTCTCCTCGACGGCGGCCTCGCGAGGATTGCCCTTCACCATTGCAAGACCAATCGCCATGATCCCCCCCACCAGCGCACCACAGTGGTTGCGCGTTCCCGCAATACCGCCGCTCAGCGGTATCGCCGTCCTCAACGCAGCATCAATGCAATCGTCCTCGGCCAGCTTGAGGTTTCGAGCAACGGCGAGAAGCGCGCAGCGCGCGCACGCGTGCATCTCTTTCTCACACTTCGCCCCATCCTCCTCTACACGGTCAAGCAGTTCCTTGTTGGTCGGCTCAGCTACCATACCGGAGACCTCCTACGTTACTTCGTTTGTATCCTGACCCGTAGCGGGGTTATTCAACTGTATCAGCACGGGCTGGTCTCCCCGACAGTGCAGCCCGCCAGACCCTCGTTTCCGTCCTATTCTCCACCCGGGCACACGCGGTACGCCCATACCTGGTGCTCCACTTCCGGCTCCCCTTTCGGCATTATCTTCACCTTGTCCGAAACCTCCACCAGCTCCCAGCGTCCCGCGGCTTCCAACGCCGACTGCTTCTCCTTGAAGCCGTGTTCCTCGTACACATCAGGGCGCAGGCTGAATACCACGTGGCCGCCGGCCTTCGTGACCCGAACGAGCTCGTCCAGCGACCCGGCTGGGGCATGCCCGAGAGTCAGCACCCCGATACTGATGACAGCGTCGAACGCGTCGTCTATGTAGTCCAGCTTCTCACCCATAACCATCTGGTCCAGTTGCCGATAGACTCCCTTCCTGGCAGCCTCATCCAGCATTCCCTGTGACATATCCATCCCGGTGATATTCGTGTAACCGAGCTTCCTCAACTCAACACCGACCAGTCCCGTCCCCACTCCCGCATCTAGAATCACCGCTGCCTGTGGCACGTGTTTTGCGAAGACCTCGGCCCCCACTTTCGGTCCAACCCACCCGAAGGACTCGTCAAGGTCCTTGTCATACTCGCCTGCCCACACATCGTATCTCTGCTCCAGTTCCTCGTTGTCCTTGGACGCGTATATCCATTGCACCTTGCTTTCTTCCGTCATACGCACCTCCTTCTTAACGCAACAACATGAAGATTCGTTTCTGTCGGATATCTGGCCGGAAACGGCGGGCCCCGTCCCCGTTTGAAGACCTGGCGGAGAGTTCTCACTCCACTCCGCTCCACTCGGACGATAGCACAGGCAAATGGGGTGGTCAATCCCTTTCCATCCCATCCACAACCACATCAACGAGGCCAAGTTCGCTATGATAGAATCGCCCTCGAACGCTACAGTTGGAGGCAGGACATGATTACAGCAATACAGCACATCAGTTTTACTGTCAGCAACATTGATGAGGCCCGCTCATTCTTCGTCGACAAGCTGGGCCTCGAGTCCAATGATGTGCGGGACGTCAGCGGCGAGCGCGTGGAGAAGATTATCGGCTTCGAGAACCTTCAGATGAAGATAGTCAACATCATCACGCCTGACAACGGCAACGTGGAACTTATCCAGTACGTCAGCCCCGAGGGCAAGACACTCGATCTGGCCACGTGCAACACGGGTGTCGCACACATTGGCTTTGTCGTCGACGACATTGATAAGACGTACAAGGAATGGTCCGCGAAGGGTGTCGAGTTCGTCTACGAGCCCCTGTGGGCGGGAGGCGGCGCGTTGAAGGGCTGGGGAATCGCCTACTTCCGGGGTCCGGACGGTATCACCCTGGAGATCATGGAGGCGCCCAAAGGCGTAAAACTCCATCCCGCGACGGGCACCCCCATCGAGGACTAGCCGTCTGGCAGAGTTCAAGCACGAGGGCGGCGGGACTGGTCCCACCGCCCTTCTTGTTGCCTTCAGATGACCGGAACTAGAATTCCGGGATCGCGTAGTCGAGCAGGTCGCGATGCGACGCGCACTGCGCCACATAGTCCCTCATGGACGCATCCAGGTCGTACTCGGGCTTGAAGCCCCAGTCCTTCATCGCAGGCTCGATATCCATGCGGCGGGCCAGATTCAGGGAACGCACCTTCTTCATCATGTCCTCGTTGACTCTGAAGGTGAGGTCCGCTTCGGGCACATACTTCTTCGCGACATCGACGAGCTGTCGAGCTGTCACCGTGTAGCCCATGATGGGGTACACGCGGTACCGCAGTCCGGCTTCATCGGCCTCATTGAGGTCGATGAGCGCCTTCGCCGCATCTTTGACGTAGATGCTCGCGACCTCGGCGTCCGGCTCAACAAAGACCTTGAAAGGACGCTTCAATGCCGCCATCTGCAGTGTCCAGACCACGAACTGGCCCGGATTCACACCACCCCTGCCGGGACCGTTCACGATGCAGTATCGCACGCCACGGAAGTTCACACCGAAGTGCCGCCAGTAGGCCTCGCCCATACGCTCGCCACAGACCTTGGTCATCCCGTAGAAAGTGCCGGGCCTCTGCGGGTAGTCCATCGGTATGAACGCATCCCCGTCGGAGTACGATGATTGCGTGCTCGCAAAGATGACGCTCTTCACGCCAAGCAGCCGGGCAACCTCAAGTATGTTCTGGGTGCCGAGTACGTTCGCGTTGAACGCAAGAGACGGGTCACGCTCCGTCAGTGGAGGGATGGCCGCCCCGACATGGTAGATGGTCTCAATCTGGTTCTCGCGCACTGCCTCAACAAGGTGCGCCATGTTCGCAAGGTCGCCTACCCTCGCGTTGAATTCACCCTTGATATCCTCGAGGAAGGGAGAACCGGGGACCACATCGAACACGGTGACTCTGTCACCGCGTTCCAACAGCATCTTCACAAGATGCCTGCCAACGAATCCGAATCCACCCGTTACCATACAATTCGCCATGTTATGAACTCTCCTCCTCTCAACGCGCGCCCACGCTGTGGTGGACGCCCGGGAACCAGCAACATGGGTGGCGCGCGGCACTACCCCTTTGGAAGCTGCCGGTACACAAGCCAGCCGCCGTCCACGGGGAGCGTCACGCCCGTGATGTACTTCGCTCCGTCCGATACCAGGAACAGGGCCGCATCAGCGATATCCTGCGGCAGCGCCAGCCGTCCCATGGGTATGTTCTGCCCCACCTTCGCCAGGTCCGCACCCGCGCGCTTGAACGCCTCTTCAGAGAGAGGCGTCAGGCAGAACCCCGGAGTGATGCAGTTGACGTTAATGCCGTACGGAGCCCATTCAACCGCGAGGGTATGGGTGAGGTCGATGACAGCACCCTTGGCGGGAACGTACGCCGGGCGAGGCGCCAATCCCGTGAGACCAGCCACAGAGCCTATGTTCACTATCTTCCCGGTGCGCTGCTGCACCATCCATTTCCCTGCACTCCGACAGCACAGGTACGTGCCGCGAAGTATCACGCGAAGGACCTCGTCCCATCGCTCGACCGATGACTCGACGGTCGGCACGCCCTGGTCCACTATGCCTGCGTTGTTCACCAGTATGTGCACACCACCCAGCCCGCCAATCGTTCGCGCCACCATCACCTCGACCTCTTCGGGGTCGCCGACATCGGCCTTCACGGCAATTGCCTTCCGCCCAAGGCCTCTTATCTCCTCGGCAGTCTCCTCCGCAGCCTCAAGGTTCACATCGTTGACGGCGATATCCGCCCCTTCCCGGGCGAACGTCATCGCCATCGCGCGGCCAATCCCTCGACCTGAACCGGTGATGAGGGCCACCTTTCCTTCCAGCAGCATGCAATCCTCCTTGTTCTGATACCGACGTGTCGCAGCGGGACACCGCTGCGACACGCAGTCTATCCCGTCCGCCTTTCGCAAGCCGGTTGACCGGCGGTTCTCATCGTCTCCGGCGGACGAACTCTCAACACCCGCCTAGAACTTGATCATCTGGTGCGGCAACCAGAGGATGATCTGCGGGAACACGATGCACAAGCCCAACGCGACGACGATGAAAAACACGAAGGGCACGATGCCGCGGATTATGTGCATCATGTTGATGCCCCATTCTTCCTTTGCTATCCCTCGCAGGAAGAATATCGCCGGCGCCATCGGCGGCGTCATGAAAGCCATCTGCAGATTGACACAAATCATGATTGCGAACCATAGTGGGTCGAACCCCAGTTCTGGAATAATCGGAGCCAGCAGCGGCACGAGAATGAACACGATTGCCATCCAATCTATAAGGAAGCCCAGGATGAACACCACAATCATCACGAGCCCGAACGCGCCCCACTTGCCAAACGGGGCGGCCATAATCAAGTCCGCCACCACATCACCACCCTTCAGCCTCAGGAACACGCCCGTGAACATGCTGGCGCTCCACCCAATGAGCAGGGCCATCGTGGAGACCCTCACCGTCTGAAACATGCAGTCCCTCAGGACAGTCCGGCTGAACCTCCGATTCGCGATCGCCAGTATCGTCGCTGCGAATGCACCGCAGGCCGCAGCCTCGGTTGGCGCAGCGATTCCAAAGAAGATGACTCCTAACACGCTCATCACCAACAACAGCGGCGGCATCATGCCTGTCGCAAGGGCCCGTACCTTGACCGCAACGGGGACAGCTCTCTCCTCCGCGGAGAGCGGAGGTGCGAGACCCGGCTGCAGCCACGCGCGGACAGCGATGTAAGTGACGTATAGTCCCGACAGCAGCAGGCCTGGACCGAAGGCTCCCATGAACAGCTTTCCGACGGATATCTGGGCCATCGGCCCGTAGATAACAAGCATGATGCTGGGAGGTATCAGGATACCAAGGCTCCCACCCGCGCACACAGCCCCGCAGATGAGCGATTTGTCATAGCCCCGCTTCAACATGCTGGGAATACCAATCAGCCCGAGGGTGATAACAGATGCGGCAATGATTCCCACGCACGCGGCCAGCACCGTTCCCATCAGAACGGTCGCAATAGCGAGACCACCCCGCAGGCCACCAAACGACAGATACAGGCCCTCGTACAGGCCCTCCGCACAGCCCGATTTTTCTACCATCGAGCCCATGAAGATGAAGAGCGGGATAGCAAGCAGTATATAGCTGATCATCATGCCCCACAGGCGCACCCGCAGAAGGGCAAACACCGGCGGGCCAAGCACCAGGAACCCCACTACCATGGCGACGCCGGCCACGATGAACGGCAACGGATAGCCAAGGAACACGCCGATGAACACGGCGCCAAACATGACGGCTACTACAAGTTGCGGACTCATCTCTACCACGGTTCCTCACCCCCTTTCGACAAAGAGGCGATGTCCTTCAAGAACATCGCGAATCCTTGAAGCAGGAGTAGAGCGAAGCCAATGGTTATGAGTGCCTTGAACGGCCAGAGGGGCGGGTACCAGATACCCTGCGTCGGCACATCCCCGCAAAGGTAGCTGTGCCAGGTATCCTGTGCCCACACCTTGGTGAGCATGAAGACGAGCGGAAAGAACAGGAAAGCGGTCAACGAAGTGTCAATCACCAGCTGCCACTTCCTTGACAGTCTGGCATAGAAAATATCCACCCTCACATTCGCGTGGTGGTAGTACACGTAGCACATGCCGAGCGCTATGATGACCGTCCCCATCATGTAGCTTACCGTGTACGACCAGATGGTCGGTGAATTCAGCGCGTAGCGCGCGAACACCTCAATGACCACGCTCAGTATGAGCGCGGGTACGAGAATGCTGACCCCCTTCCCCGACCAATCACTGATGAGCCCTACCTTCTCGTAGAACTTCTGGAGAACTCTCATATCTGCTCCAATCCGAACCCGTATCCGCGGCAGCCTGCCGCATATTGCGGCAGGCTGCCACTTTGGTACGGGTCACACCAGACGTAACTACTCGAATATGGTGTACTTAGGAGTTATCTCGGCAAGGCCTTTCCAGATCTTGAAGAAGGCGTCCTGCTCCTCCCAGATCTCTGCAAAGAGCGCATCCTCAGCAGCGAAATCCTCGCACATCGCGCGGGTGTTCTTCGCAATGTCCGCCTGGAAATCCTCGTCCACGAAGAAGACCTTCGTGCCGTAGTCCCTGAACTGCTGGATGCCCACCGAGTTCTCGTAGGCCACCTCGACTAAGCTCCTCATCGCCAGCGCGGTGCACTCCTCCACAAACATGACCTGCAGGTCGGCAGGCAGGTTGTCGAAGAAGCTCTTGTTCACCAGGATGGGCTTGGTGTAGCCCGGGGACTGGACGCCGGGAAGGCCGATGTAGTCGGCAATCTCCTGGAAGCCCATGACGAAGTTCAGAGATGCCGGGCCGTACTCGAAGGCGTCAATGACCCCACGTTCCATCGAAGAATAGAGCTCGCCGCCGGGCAATTGCGCAACAGACGCTCCGTAGTGCTTGTTGAGAACCTCTCCCCACAATCCAAGGGCACGGAATTTCAGGCCCTTGAAGTCCGCTGCCGTCTCGAGCGGCTTGTTGGAATGCGTGAACAGCTCGGCCGCACCGGCGACAGCACCCTTCACGTAGCAGTAGTCACTATAGGCATCATCCATCGTCTGCAGACCCCCGCCCTTGTAGATCCACGCGAGACAGTCGATGGTACTCGGGCCAGCCGGCAGACCTGACGAAGTCATGATGTAGGTTGCCGGGCCAAGGCGCCCCTTGTCCATGGACGCGGCGACGGTCGCGATATCCACCACGCCGTCCTTCACAGCCATAGTGCCCTCGTTCCTGGGGACAATCTCGCCCTCGGGGTACACTGTTATGTCGACTCGTCCTCCGGAGGCAGCTTTCAGGTTCGCCATGGCTTCGACGAGTACGCGGTTCTGGGTCGAACCGGCAGCGTCGATGTCCTGCCAGACACCCTCGTACACCTCGTCCGCAGGCGCTGCGGGGGCCTCTTCTTCCTCCTCCTCAGCCACGGGAGCCTCTTCCTCCTCTTCCGCAGGTGCAGCAGCCTCTGGCGCGCAGCCCACAAGCACAAGGCTCGCGATGAGGCCCACTGACAGTACTAGCAACAATAGCTTCCTTTTCACAGTTCCTTTTCCTCCTTTTTGATATGCCCCTACTGTTTGCCGCGATTCGGCCATCACAATGGAAAAAAGCAAAAAACGCCCCGTACGCCATCTGGCGTGTGGACCGTTCAACGGTCTTGCAGGATAGTCGTGCTATCTCTCGCAGTTCAGTATCTAGTTCTGTGTCATGGCGCTACTACTCTGTCCCGTGCACTCCTTACCCGGCACTACTCCGATGAGGCACGAGCCCATAATCTTGAGCAGTTCGCATTTGGGGATAACCGCGATGTGCCTGCGACCGTGGCGTGTGTCGTACACGACAATCCTGTCTGGAAAGACCTCGGCCAGCGTCTCCCGTCCACACCCGTCGCACTTGACGAGCCAGCCTCCATCTACACCGTCACTCTTCGATAGCATAGCGGCCACTTCCTCGCTGCCTCGCGGATTCGGACACTTTTGCTGTCACTTCGTGCAGACCGCACGAGAGGACCCCGTGTGCGCTTACTAATACACAGGCGAGTTGAGTGTTGTCAAGCTGCACGTCGCGTTCGGTTGTCTCTTCTCGACTCACGCATCACAGCTCTGGGGTGTGTGAGGCCCTCGCTTTCGCATCTGCCCGGCACTAACCCTGCCACCCATCGCGAGCGCAGTGTTGTCACAACCACGTGTTCTTGTGTAGCATGTTGTGGAACGTTTTGTGGAGTGAAGAGCATGAAGGGCACAATCGTACAGGTACCTGTCAGCAGCGAACTCCTTCACAAGCTGGATGAGCTGTCGAGCCAGCGTGGCCAGAGCAGAGCCGCACTCATCAGGCAGGCCTGCGAAAGCTACCTTCACCAGCTTGAGACCCGGCGGAAGGAGAAGACATACGTGGCGGGCTACCGCAAGTGTCGGGAGGGACTCGCTGTGGCAGCGACCCAGGCATCGCTGGTGGCCGAATCGCTCCCCGATGAGGACTGGTAGTGCGGCGGGGTGAGGTTTGGTGGGCGAACCTGCCGGCTCCCGCCGGCCGGCGTCCCGTACTGCTGCTTTCCCGCGATGCCGCCTACGGAGTGCGAACGGCGGCTACGGTGGCAGCAATCACACGTACAATCCGCCACATCCCGGTCGAGGTTCAGCTGACCGTCCAGGACGGGATGCCATCGCAGTGCGTCGTGAACCTCGACCAGATTCTGACCATACCGATGTCGCTTCTCGACTCGCCAATCACAGCTCTCGATGGCGCGAAGCTGACAGAGGTGCGTGAAGCCATCGTCTTCGCGCTCGACCTGCAGTAACCCCGTCGGCCACTGGCCTGCACGACTCCAACACGATTGCGCGACGCCGACGCGCCTCACGGGCGTCAGGGCTACGCGCCGCGCCGCAGCTCCAGTATCATCTCGGCAGCCATGCGCGCACCCTTCCCCACAACCCCACTGCACATCTGCACGCCACCTGCCTCCTCATACTTGCGGGCCTCGTCCGGGTCGGAAGTGTCGAATGGCCGCCCCAGCGCGGCGTCGCGGATATCGCGGCACAGGGCATGGCCTATCTCTCGCTCAAAACGGCGGTAGAACCGCTTCGACACATCGGACGCCACCTTCTTCTCCGCGGCATTGGCCTCGCGCGGACTGCCCTTGATTCCTTCAATTCCTATCGCCATGATTCCGCCCAGCAATGCGCCACAGTGGTTGCGCGTCCCTGCGATTCCGCCGGACAGAGTGATACCGGCACGAAGCGCAGTATCCAAAGAGTCGTCATCAGCAAGTTCGAGGTTGCGTGCGATGGCGAGCAGCGTGCAGCGGGCACAACCGTGCATCTCCACAAGGCAGGCCCCCGCATCTTGCTCGATTCGGTCCAGGGTCTCGATTTCGGATGGGGTGAACGTCATCAGCTCCTCCTTTCGATGCATGCCGCGCAACGTCCGGCATGACGTCGTAGATTCTACCAGAGGCACAGGCTCGCCTCCTTCGTACCAATGTCGAAGGAGCTGTTTCTCCGATAGCCTCCCCGCGGGGGAGAGGCGGCACGTGGAATGCAGGGGCAGGCCTCTGCGCCTGCCCGTCGTGGGCGCGATGGATGTAGGTGGAGGTGTTGGGGCAGCCAACCGTCGACGGTGCACAAATCCGTGGCGGGCGGACGCAGAGGTCCGCCCCTGCACCAGGGTGCTCGACCATGAATGCTGGTAATGAGTGGCGTATCAACGGCACGACGCGGCAGGTCTGCATCGGGGGGGGGGCAACGCAACCTTGCCCCATCAGACCGGGCGGCACGCCCCGGTCAGGAGCTTTCCCGACTCAGCCGGTCTGCCAGAGCCCAATATGGGTCCACCCTGGGATGTTCGAGAGGCCGTTCGGCGCCGACGCGAACAATCTTCAGTCCTTCGACTGCCGGACGGACCTCGCCGACAGCTGCCGCAACAATCCCGTTCCGGTGTAACTCCTCAAGAAGAGAGGGAACCTCAGTCTTGTCAGCCATGAGAAGGAGAGTTCCCTCGCTGATGCCACAGAACGGGTCAACCCCGAACAACTCGGCCGTTCGCTGGATGACCGGCTGGAGGGGGATTCGCTCTTCCTCAATCCGAAGGCCATGCTCGCTCGCAGTCGCCATCTCGTACAGCCCGCCCCATACCCCACACTCGGTGGCATCGTGCATGGCATGAACCCCGGGGAAACGGCGAGCTATGGCGCAGTCGTCAAGAACCGACATCTGGAAGAAGACGTCCTCGGCCTCCTTCTGGAAGGAAGGACCACCGGCCTCGACAAACTTCTGAGGAAAGCAGACCCCCAGCAGGCCGGTCATCTCGACCGCGGGGCCCTTGGTAATGACGACAACGTCACCGTCGCGCACAAGATGGGGCCCGCGAAGCTCGGACTCAGGTCCAAAGGCCATGGCAGTCGCACCGCCAACCATCGGGTAGTTGCAGCCGGCATAGCGCGCGGTATGCCCGGTGACTATGCTGACTCCGTACTTGAGCGCTTCCTGGTGGACAGCCTCCCACATCTCCTCCATCTGGCGTTCATTCATCTCCGGAGGCAGGTTGAGGTCGATGGACAGGTACCGTGGCGCCAGTCCGGATACGGCAACGTCACACATGATGATGTGGAAAGCGAACCAGGCCGCCCTGGCAAATCCAAATGCCGGGACTATGAAGAACGGGTCGGTCGACATCGCCAGGCATCCTCCCTCGAAACGTACGACGCCGTAGTCGACGCCGTGGCGGGGACCAATCACGATCTCCGAATCAGGGGCGCCAAGTCGAGGATAGATGACGCGGTCGAAGAACTCCGGACTTATCTTGCCGAGTGTCGGCAGGTCGGTATCGTAGGACATGTACTTGCTCCCTTCGCAGTTCCCGGGTCAATCAGATTCAGGAGGTCTCGTAGTACCCGCAGCGCATGGCCTCGGATGTGAGATTCCCGGCAACCAGACGTCAATTCTAGGAACGACACCACGCACTGTCAACCGCAGCCACCGCCGCACACCTATGGAAAGGTCGCTACAGACGCGGGATGATATCCCGATTGGCGCCAGTTGGCGTATCATTAGGTGGACACAAATCGTGCCACTGAATCTGGAGAGTGAAGCCATGTCTATGAACATTGCGGATTCCCAGCAGGTAATTGAACGAAACATCGCCATGGAGCTGGTGCGCGTGACGGAAGCGGCAGCCCTGGCGGCCGCCCGCTACCTGGGGCGGGGAGACAAGAACCTGGTCGACCAGACAGCGGTAGCCGCAATGCGTCACGTACTCGGCCACGTCAGCATGGATGGCATCGTCGTCATCGGAGAAGGGGAGAAAGACCAGGCGCCCATGTTGTATGTCGATGAGCGTATTGGCGACGGCTCGACTCCGCAGGTCGACATCGCTGTCGATCCGATTGATGGCACCGCGCTGGTCGCCAGAGGTCTGCCCGGAGCTATCGCAGTCGTTGCGCTTTCGGAGAGAGGCACGATGCACTGCCCCACACAGTTCTTCTACATGAACAAGATTGTTACCGGGCCGGAGGCGAAGGACTCGATAGACATCAACGCGCCGGTCGCTGAGAACCTGAGGAGAATAGCGGCAGCCAAGAACAGAAAAATCTCCGAGATTGCTGTGGTAGTACTGGACAGGCCTCGTCACGAGCAGTTGCTATCCGAAATCAGGGCTGCCGGCGCCAGGGTCAAACTCATCTCCGATGGCGATGTTGCCGCCGCCGTAGAGGCCGCACTGCCCGACAGAGAGATTGATGTTCTGATGGGCATCGGAGGGGTGCCCGAGGGCGTCCTCTCCGCCGCGGCGATACGCTGCATCGGAGGCGGTATCCAAGGCAAGGCATGGGCCCGCAGTGAAGATGAAAGGAAAGCCGCCGTGGCCGCGGGAGTTGACGTTGACAAGGTCTACAGGACGGAGGACCTCGTCGACAGCGACCAGGTCTTCTTCGCCGCCACCGGAGTCAGCACCGGTGAGTTGCTCAAGGGCGTGCGCTACTTCAGGGGTGGCGCCCAGACTCATTCCGTGGCGATGCGCAGCCGTTCCGGCACCGTGCGCTGGGTAGACTCCTGGCACAACTTCGGCAAGCTGGACAAGCTGGACTTCTTCGAGACTCACTGACGTGCAGGAAACCCGGGTCGGGAGTCCCTCCTGAGGAACAGCGCGATTTTCCCGTAGGGGCGGACCTCAGTGTCCGCCCGTCGAACATCATTCATGAGGTAGGGGCACGTTGCACACGCCCGGGGGGTGGAGGGACGGTTGGCAGGATGAATTGCCCGGTTTCCCGTAGGGGCGGACCTCAGTGTCCGCCCGTCGGACATCATTCATGAGGTAGATACCGTCTTGCATGTCAAGCTGCTATAGCTATGGCAGGGTCGAATGGGCTTCCGTTCTTGAGCACTCCGAAGATGATGTGAACGAGTTTGCGCATAGCCGCGCCCACGATGACCATGTTGCATTTGCCATAGCCTT
>JAUVZB010000033.1 GCA_030602785.1 Dehalococcoidia bacterium | reverse complement strand
GGGAGTAGCGGTCTCTTCCAGGTCACCGACTATCTTGAAGCCCAGGCGATCCGATGGCTTTCTCATTGTCACCTCCTGGGTGACAACTTACCACGTGTGGTTCATAGCTGCACATGCTCTCCAATCCACGGATTACGGCGTGTCCCAGGGCATTGTTCTTCAAGGTGTTCGATGTTACCGTTTGTGGTTGTTCTATGGGAGGTCGGAATGGCGCACGAGACTGGAGCCTTGACAGTTCCCACACAGCGTATTGACCAGGCGATCATACGCATGAGAGGGCTGAACGTGATGCTTGATGAGGACCTCGCTTCGCTCTACGGCGTGGAGACTCGGGTGCTTGTGCAGGCTGTCAAGCGCAATATCGACAGGTTTCCTGCCGACTTCATGTACCAGCTTGCGCAGGAAGAACTGGACCTCTTGAAATCACAATCTGTGATTTCAAGACAGTGGGGAGGGCGTCGAAGCGTCCCCTATGTCTTCACGGAGCAGGGGGTTGCCATGCTCTCGGGTGTGCTGAGGAGCGAACGGGCAGTCCAGGTGAACATCGAGATTATGAGAGCGTTTGTCAGGCTGCGTGGTCTACTCAGTTCCAACGAGGAGCTTCTGCAGCGGCTTGATGAAGTGGAACGCCAGTACGATGCTCAGTTCCAGAGGGTCTTCGAAGCAATTCGTGAACTCATGCGGTCCCCCGAGACTCCACGTCGAAGGATCGGCTTCGTCAGCGATGATCAGTGACAGTCTCCTTCGAGGCATCCGTGCACGCCATGCCTGGCAACCAGTTGGTTCAAACGCTCCCATGCGCTCCTATCGCGAACTGAGGGCTACGTTCGCGATAGCGCGTGACGTGGAATGGCTGCTGCATCTTTTCTGACATGGCACGCAGATTCACAGTGGTAATCGAGAGGGATGAGGACGGCAACCTCGTCGGCACCGTTCCTGCCCTGTACGGGTGCCACGCCCAGGGGAAGTCGATGGGCGATCTGCTGGGGCGCATCTGCGAGGCTATTGAGCTGTGCCTTGAAGTTCAAGGCAATGAGGCTTGGTCGGACCTTGAGCTTGTCGGCGTCCTCTCAGTAGCGGTGTGACTCATCCCCTGACAAACTCCAGCACCTTGTCCCCCGAGTTGATGGTCAGCGTGTCGCCGTCCACCACGTAACTCTCCGCCTTCATGAGTGTTAAGAGGTACTGCTGCTCCTCGTCCATGCCGCCCTCCGCCTGGCAGGCCATTGTGGTCCAGCAAAGGTCGGGGCTGATGGTAAGGGAGTCGCCGTCCACCTCGTAGTTGCCCGCGTACTTGTTGTAGCCGTAGGAGCCGCGGATTACGCCCTCTCCAGGAAAGAACTCCAGCGTTATCTCCGTGCCGTCAAGCAGGGATGACGCGCTCTGCTCCTCCTGGACCAGCACCCATGTCGCGCCGGCAAGCTCCGGGCCGCCTGTGGCGCATCCGGGCAGCGCAAGAAGCGCGGTGCCTGCAAGAAGCGCGACCAGCAGCAGTCTCCCGTTCCTCATCTCTCCATCCTGCCGCGAAAAGCGGCCGCGAGAAGTTCGTGGCGCCGCTAGTTGCGCGAGAGCACGAGCACCTGGCCCGCGCCACAATCCGCGGTGTGTCTTCGTTGACCTCGTACGGCTCTGCCTCGCTGAGTGCATGCAGGTGACCGGACCCTACATGACATAGCCGGTTGCGTGTCCGAGCGGGGATCGCACGAAATTCTCGAAACTCAGCTCTGCCGACGGCTCCAGATACTCCCCCTTCAGTCCCCCATCTCGGTCTGACATTAAGAAGCATGTGGCGTCGTACAATTGCTCTCGTACAAGGCGCTCACAGAAGAGCTCGTAGCGCTGTGCGTAGGAGGTGTTGGTGAACTCAGGAAGGACTTTGAAGTGGGGCTCGTTCACCGAACCGGGTCGCGTCGACTCCGGATGGTTCTCCATGAGCATCAGGTAGCCAAGCCATGGCGGCCGTGAAGGCGCGAAGACGCCTGCCTGGTACGCACGCCGCACATCAGTGGCGCTGCCCAGTGCTTCCTCGACTCTGTTGTTGAAGTTGTTCCCGAACGATCCCACCTGTGACTTGAACTCGATTGTCGCTATGAGGCTTTCGCTGTTGACGACCACCAAGTCCCACTGCTTGGTCGGACGATAGTAGCCGGGCAATACGGCCGAGTGCTTCTTGATAACGGAGACGGCTGGCAGTCCTATCTCGGTCAGCAGTTCAGTGATGAGGTTTGTGAAGCCGTCAAGCTGTGCTCCTCCGGTGACCTGACGTCGTGCTCCGTAGTCCTTTCTGCCAGTTCCCCGCCCCTGGCTCTTCCCCTGCCGACGGCGTGTCTGCCAGAACTCCGCGACCGCTTTGCTCAGCCGGTTGTCCAGGTCCTTCAGCGCCATATCCGGTCCCATGACTCTCCCTCCTGATTGCGTATGCCGTTGCTCCGGGGACTCTCTTGACGCGGCGAAACGCCATCTCTGCGTACGACGGATTGAGTTCGACGCCGACGCTGTTGCGGCCCCAGAGTGCGGCCGCTGCATTTGTCGTGCCAGTACCCATGAAAGGGTCCAGGACCGTGTCATTCACGAAGCTGAACATACGCACAAGCCGTTCCGCCAGCTGAAGCGGGAAGGGTGCCGGGTGGTTGCGTGTTGAAGCCCCTCCCAGTCCTGTCCACACCTGCTGAAACCACCGTCGATGGTAGTCCGCCGGGATGACACTCAACACTCGAGTCGCCTGAGACGGCGTGCGGTAACCGCCGGGCTTCTTTTCCATCAGGATATACTCGATGTCGTTCTTGATGATGGCATTCGGCTCATATGGCTTGCCGAGGAATCCTCCCCCTCTCTCGACTTCGTACTTCGCGTTGGCAATCTTGTACCAGATTATCGGGGCGAGGTTCACGAAGCCGATCCGTCGGCAGCTTTCCTGGATGCTTGCGTGCAGCGGGATCACCGCGTGGCTACCATTGTTGGTCTTCCTTGAGAGGCACACGTCGCCGACGACGCACACGAGGCGGCCCCCGGGGACGAGGGCGTCGAAACATGACTGGAAGATACCTGTCAGCTCAAAAAGGAACTGCTCGTAGTCATCGACGAGGCCGAGTTGCCCCGGCTCCGCGGGGTATTCCTTGAGTGTCCAGTATGGGGGTGACGTAAGGATGAGATGTATGCTGCCCGGATCGAGGGAAATGAGCCGCGAATCGCCGGTAATCAATGTGTGGGTTGTGGGGATGGTCTTGACCACCGATTCGATCTGGCCGGTCAGTATGGGGTCACGGGCGACTCGTGGTATGTCGCGTTGAGAAGATCCAAGGTTCCTCAAGTTGTCGGGCAAGTAGTCGGCTAGGTTTCTCTCAAGCATGTTCCGCAGCCCCCATGAGCATTATACCGCCCATGCGGGTGCGATAGCGACGCCGTCGCTACCCATTCCCAAGACGATACGGCTTCGAGCCAGGAACCGTCCACTGGCTGGTCGTGCAAGATGTCAATTGTGCGAGAGCACGAGCATCTTGCCTGCCCCCGTGATTCTGAGCTTGCCTTCTACGACCTCGTACGTGTCTGCCCCAGAAAGCGCGTCGAGGAAGGCTTGCTCCTGGTCCCGGACGTCCTCTTCCATGCAGTACATCGCAGTGCTGCCGATGTCGCTCATCTCAAGTGAACCGTCAGTATCGGATGTGTACGAGCCGAAGTAGGAGTTGCAGCCGGCAGAGCCATTCAGTTCGGTCGTGGAGAAGTCCATCGTCGGTTCTCTGCCGGCGATGGCCGGCCTCAGCCTGCCGGGCCTTCCGTACGCATCGAGCACCCACGAGGTGTTTTTCAGGAGCGGCTGCTCCACGGGGCTCGGCGCTTCTTCGCCCTGCCCCAGCAGCAGCACCTTGCCCGCCCCCGTGATTCTGAGCTTGCCTGCGACGACCTCATACTTGTCTGCCCCGGCAAACGCATCGAGGAAGGCTTGCTCTTGATCCCTGACGTCCTCCTCCATGCAGTACATCGCAGTGCTGCCGATGTCGCCTATCTCAAGTGAACCGTCAGTATCGGATGTGTACGAGCCGAAGTAGGAGTTGCAGCCGGCAGAGCCGTTCAGTTCGCTCGTGGAGAAGTCCATCGTTGGCTCTCTGCCGGCGATGGCCGGCGTCAGGCTGCCGGGCGTTCCGTACGCATCGAGCACCCACGAGGTGTTTTTCAAGAGCGGCTGCTCCACGGGACTCGGCGCCTCTTCGCTCGGCGCCTCCTCGCTCTGCCCCAGCAGTAGCACCTTGCCCGCCCCCGTGATTCTCAGCTTGCCTCCGACGACCTCGTACTTGTCTGCCCCGGCAAGCGCATCGAGGAAGGCCTGCTCCTGGTCCCTGACGTCCTCTTCCATGCAGTACATGGCAGTGCTGCCGATGTCGCTTATCTCAAGTGAACCGTCAGTATCGGACGTGTACGAGCCGAAGTAGGAGTTGCAGCCGGCAGAGCCGTTCAGTTCGCTCGTGGAGAAGTCCATCGTTGGCTCTCTGCCGGCGATGGCCGGCCTCAGCCTGCCGGGCCTTCCGTACGCATCGAGCACCCACGAGGTGTTCTTAAGGAGCGGCTGCTCCACGGGACTCGGAGCCTCTTCGCTCGGCGCCTCCTCGCTCTGCCCCAGCAGTAGCACCTTCCCGCCGCCAATGATGCGCAGTTTGCCTCCCACAACCACGTAGGTTCCGGCTTCCCTCAGGGTCGCGAGATACTCCCCCTCCTGCTCCATCACTCCGGGCTCCATGCAGGCCATCTCCGTGTTGGCGAGGTCGCTGACCTCGAGCGAGCCGTCCGTCTCGGACGTGTACGAACCGAAGTACGAGTTGCAGCCGGCATTGCCGTTCAATCCACCCGCACCAAACTCCAGCGTTACATCCGTGCTCGCGAGCGCGGGAGTCAGGGTTCCCTGCTCGCCGTATGCCTCCAGCACCCACGACGTGTCCTTGAGCGGGGGTTCAAGCTCCGGTTCCTCCGCTTCGGGAAGTCCCGGAAGGTCAGGCAGGTCCGGCAGCTCTGGAAGGCCGGGGAGACAGCCAGCCGTTGCCAGCAGGGCCACACAAGAAAGCAGTATCGCAACTCGCGGTATTCTGTGTCTCATCTCTTGACCTCCGTGCAGTAGTGGTGTCACTCTCATGTACGCTCGAACACCAGGACTGTCACACCGCACGTGATGCGCAGCTCGTCGGCTGCAAGCCCGTAGCTCTCCGCCTTCGCCAGCGCCTCCAGGTAGTCGCGCTCCTGGAGCGTCATGTCGTCATTCGGGCAGGACTCCTCCGTGGCCGCAACCTCGGGGATAGCGAGAGAGTCGCCGTCGATGGTGTACGCGCCACCGTATTGGTTGCAGCCCGTGTGGCCCCGGATCAGGCCCTCTGCGGGAAAGAACTCCAGCGTTATCTCCGTGCCATCCAGAACGGGGACGATGTTCCCCTGCACGTCCATGTGGTCCAGGACCCATTCGGCGGCATCCGGCTCCGGGTCTTCGCTGGTGGCGCACCCGGCCAGTATCAGCATTGCGCTGCAGAGAAGCAGCGCAGCAGGTAGGAGTGCTCCGGGTCTCATGTCCTCACGTCCACAGTGGTTCCGGGCGGTCGCGTCATGCCCACCGCACCGCTGGCTACGCGTAGCGTTCCGGGTGGCACAGCGCGCACTGCAGGACCGGACGCTCGGTCTCTGCGGCGTGCTCCATCGCCTGCGTGTAGTCTTCGAAGCCCTTCCAGACTCCGGACTGCGGCTTCTGCCCGTCCCGGCAGTGCTCGCACTCCGCCCTGTGAACCTGCGCATAGTTGCCGGCGGCGCTCTCCAGTACCCAGTAGTGCATCAGGGTGCCTCCTGTCTTCCACGATACAACGAACGTGGAGGCGCTGTCCAATTCGGATATGTCGATTGACCCACATCCATCGTCTCAGGTCGATTTCGTCGTGGTACAATCGCCCCACTCTTCGCGCGGGACCGTCGCGTCCTGCGGCAGGTGGCTCCGCATGGCAGCAACCGGTGAACCAAGAGTCTGGCTGAAGCTGCACCCTGACGGATATCCGGCCGACTACGTGCCGCCCCGCACCACGGGCCTCGCGGACTTCGAGGACAGCGTCGCGCGCAACCCTGACGGCCCGGCCATCCACTATTTCGATGTCACCCTGACTTTTCGCGAGGTCGACAGGGCATCCAGCAGCCTGGCCGCAGCCCTCGTCGACATGGGAGTCAGCAGAGGCGACCGCATCATCGTGCAGCTCCAGAACATCCCCGCCTTTCCCATCGCGGTGTTCGCGTGCTGGAAGGCTGGCGCCACCGTTGTGCCGCTCAATCCCATGTATAAGGAAAGAGAGCTTTCCTTCTACTGCCGGGACTCCGGTGCGACCGTGTTCATCACCATGGAGTCGTGCGGCGAGGAGGCGAAGAAGGCTATCCGGGACACGGACGTGACCCGCCTCATCACCGCGTCCGAACTTGACTATCTCGACCCGTCCGGCGAGTTGCCGTCCGTGTGCAAGGACTCCCGGCGAGTTGCTGTTGAGGGGGCGAAGGAACTGACAGCCATTCTGCGTGACCACTCAGGCGCGTCCGTTCCGCCGCCCGGCATAGGACCCGAGGATAACGCCTACATCACCTATACGTCCGGCACGACCGGCCCGCCCAAGGGCGCGATGAACACGCACGGGAACCTGTCCTACGCCTGTCGCGCCTTCGCGATGGCGTACAACGTGACCTCAGAGGACCGTGTCCTGGCGATGGCGCCGTTCATCCACGTGACAGGATCCAGTTGTCTCCTCGCAGTGGCGACGCTCGTCGGTGCCCCGGTCATTGCCGGCTTCCGCTTCGAGGCGGGGGAGATTCTGCGGCTCATCGAGAAGTGGCGGGCCACCTACACGAATGGGCCGCTCACCGCGTACATCGCGCTGCTTAACCATCCGGACATCCACGTGCGCGACCTCAGCTCGTTGCACAAACCGCTGAGCGGCGGCGCGCCCGTCGCCCCCGGCGTGGCCCGCGAGTTCGAGCAGGTCACGGGACACTACCTGCACAACACGTATGGCCTCACGGAGACCACTTCACCCGGCATCATCACGCCGAGAGGCGCGAGAGGGCCGGTGGACCAGGAGTCCGGCGCGCTCTCCATCGGCTTCCCTCCGCCCGGCTCCACAGCGAAGGTCGTGGATATCGAAACGGGCGCCGACCTGTCGCCGGGCGAGACCGGAGAGGTCATCATCAAGGGACCGAATATCGTGCCCGGTTACTGGCAGAATCCGGAGGAGTCGGCGAAGGCCATCAGGGACGGCTGGCTCTTCACCGGCGACGTCGGCAAGATGGACGAGGACGGCTGGTTCTACCTCATCGACAGGAAGAAAGACCTCATCATCGTGTCGGGCTTCAAGGTCTGGCCTCGCGAGGTAGAAGACGTGCTCTATCAGCATCCCGCCGTCAGCGCCGCCTGCGTCATCGGCGTCCCTGATTCATATCGTGGCGAGACGGTGAAGGCGTTCGTGACGCTCAAGCGCGGCCGGGAGGCCACCACGCCCGATGAACTCATCGAGTTCTGCCGACAGAATATGGCAGCCTACAAGTATCCCCGGCAGCTCGACATCGTCGAGGAGATACCCAAGACCGCCTCCGGGAAGATGCTGAAACGCCAGCTCCGGGAGCAGGATTCAACCCGTCCCGCGCCTGACGCACAAAGCCACTCCTGATCGGCAGGCAAGTGACTGCAGTGATAGCCCCCGCCGTACTTGGCGGCTACGCGTAGCGTTCCGGGTGGCACAGCGCGCACTGCAGGACTGGCCGCCCGGTCTCTGCGGCGTGCTCCATTGCCTGCCTGTAGTCTTCGAAGCCCGTCCAGACTCCGGACTGCGGCTTCTTCCCGTCCTGACAGTGTTCGCACTCCGCCCTGTGGACCTGCGCATAGTTGCCGGCCGCGCTCTCCAGTACCCAGAATCGCATGTGTTTCTTTCTCCTCGGGCTCATGCTACACCGTTCGGTTGGCCTGCCGCCACCCGGGGATAGTCCCGGCGGCAATACAGCCCCCACATACTACGGCGGCACCTCCGTTCTGTAGAATTGCCCTGTGAACCCCGCGGGCAAAGGTCACACCATCGACGTCTACTGCGCGCATTGCAGGACTCTCCTCTACCACTACTACAAGGCCGGACCCGGCCATCTCGTGAAGTGCTACATCGACCGGATTCTGAAGGACTACACTGACGGCTCCCTCGAGTGTCCTTCGTGCGGGCAGCAGTTTGTTCGCGACGTGATGGTCCGCGGCCGCCCCGCAAAGAAGATAGTCCAGGGCAAGGTCATCGTCAGAGGCTAGTTCCTGGCGCAGACCTGCGCGGAGAGCCTTCTTCGCACACCGGGCTGTCTGCTGCCGGCGCGTCCTGTATAATCCCTGCAGGTCTCGCGAGGGGGGTGTCCATGCAGAAGCAGTGGAAGGCAACAACCGCCGGCATACTGAGCATCATCGCGGGCACGTGGGGTGTGATGGCCGGTGTCATCCTCACGGTCATCACATCGGCGTATCCTCCTGCGTGGATACTGCTCACTCCCTTTCAGACCGTCATCTTGAACAGGCTCTGCCCGGTTGCAGCAGCCCTGGGGCTGGTTGCCATCCTGGGTGGCGTCTTCGCCGTGAGGAGGCGGAAATGGGGTCTTGCGCTGGCGGGAGCCATCTGCGCGGCGATGATACCGCCGCCTTTCTTCCTGGGAGCGCTCGCTGTCATCCTTGTTGCGGTGGGTCGCGACGAGTTCGAGAAGCCTGAAGAGCCTGCCCCTCCCGCTCCGCCAATGGACGAGGGCTCCGAATAGCCGATCGGCAGTACGCCGGTCCGCCGGCTCCTACTCGCGCCGGGGCTGGAAGCAGATGCTGACGTCTCGTGGCAACGCGACACCCACCTCAACTTCGATGGCCTTGGCCACTGCTGTCGGCACGGGACATCCGGCGTGCTTGATGACCTGGAACATCACCGCGTGCACGGAGTTCGGATTGCGCGGACTGAGGGCCTCGCGCCAGTCCGCCCCGTCCACCTGCTCAACTGCACTGCTGAGCATTTCGCAGTCGGTCTGCACGCTGACGCGAATGTGAGTCTTCGATTCCCTGGCGACCTCGGCGATGGCGTGATGGCCGCAGATGCCGCAGTCGACCTCCACCGCCGTCACAGCTTCCCCAACTCCCTCGCGGCCTTCACCATTGTGAAGAAATTGTAGGGAGGAGTCTTGGGAGGAAAGCCGCAGCCCGACATGAGGACGAACCCTCTGGGGGCGCCCTTCCCTGCCCTTATGGCGGCCCCGCAGGCATCGTACAGGTCGTGGGGGTGGCCGTTCTGGATGAGGGCGGGCTCCACGTTTCCCGCGATGACACAAGAATCGCCGAAGAGCCGTACCACGGTGCGAAGGTCCGCCTCATGCCCGAAGGTGACCAGCCCCGGGTCACCCATCGGTATCCGGGTCCAGTGGTCGAGATTCAAGTTCTGGTCGCCGCAGATGTGCGTCATGATGTGCTTGATGCCCATCCGGAGTGCGGCGCTGTGGACCTCAATCGAATAGGGCAGCGTGAACTCCTCGAAGTGACGTGGCGAGATGACCTGGTTGGCAGCGGAGGGTTCGGCATTGTACATGAGGATGTCCTTGCCGAACGTATCTACCCACAGCTGTATCATGCCGATGAGGAAGTCTCGTGATAGCTCGAGCATCCTGTGCGCGAGAGATGGCTTCTTTATCATCCAGCGGGCCAGCTTCTGCACGCTGCACAGGTTGCCCGCAGTGGTGAACACTCCGGCATTCGGTGTGATGACGGTGGCGCCGGCCGCTGCCGCAGTGCGCGAGTGTGCCAGACCTATCGGGATCACCCCCGCTGTTGAGATGTCATCAGGCAACCGCAGAGTCCAGGCATCCTCTTCTGAGATGACGGGGTAGCGCACCGCCATCGGCGCCTGCTGAAACTCCCCCTCAGGGAACTTTATCTCGCCGCCGAACTCCCAGGCCCCGAAGGGGCCGTAGGCGTAATTCGGGTAGCCGTCGAAGCCGTACTGCTCCTGCGCCCGGAGTTCCGCGCGGCAGCTTTTCTCGCCGTCCGAGTACGCGTCTCCCATCGTGTAGCCTGCACCGAGTGCGGCGAAGGCTCTGCTGCCGAGCGGGAAGACGGGGACCATGTCTACCCGGTCCCCCTTGAGAAGCATGCTGACGCGGTCGTTGCCGATGCCCATACTTGACCTCCAACGGGTTTGTTGTCGTAGTCTACATGGAGTCGCAAGGGCTTTCGAGTCCCCGGGCGTACTGCGTGCTCGTGACGTTCTCGCTGTGACAGGGCAACACGCTAGGAGTGTGTCCGAGTAATCCCTGAGTCAAAGCTAGAGCAACCTAAGAATCGGGGGCATTTAGCTTCAGGCAAAACATTACTCCGACAGGCTCCTAGCGGCTTCGTGCAGAGCCATGCACGTGAACGCCAATCGCCACCCTTCCATATGACGCCCGTGACGGCCCAGCCGCAGGACGGGATTGCTTGTGCTCATGACGCCACTTCGCATCAGCGTTCTGCCCACTCAATGACTGCGTGCTACAACCCTCTTGCATGCTGTGTCTGTGCCCTGCCACGATCGATCTGTCGTGTGCAGGTGGGTCATGGCTGCCGCCTTCGAGTGGAGGCGGTCAGGCCCTAGCTCATCGACCGGAGACTAGGACTTGGCCTCAGGAAAGGAGAGGTGGAAGCGAGAAGGGAATCCTTCGCGGAACAAGCGCCGGGGCGTGAAGAGAGTTGAAGGTGGCCCTGAGGCGCAGTGCCACCTATCGCGAGTGTGCCCGGGCGCCTTTTGCGGCCGGGCCTAGTCGACGCACTCATTCCTCTACTTCCCGCAGCCGAAGTCCTCGGCAGACTTCTTCATCACCTGGGCGTTGAACAGGGCAGACATCGGTACTACGCGAGTGGCTCCATGGTCGTCTGCGGGGCTTCTGAAGTACCCGCAGACGTGACCATGAGGCTCTTGCATGAGCGTCTCCCGCAACGGCCGGCAGTATCCCGTGTTCGATACGCCGCCGGTGCGAGGTCATCTGCGGATGCGCGAAGCATCGCCGACATTGACTTGGGTGACGCGGAGATTGGTGGAAGGATCCAGCGCACACTGTAGAGCGGCCCACGCATGCGGCCCAACCCCTAGTTTCCATCGCCTTGCCAGACTCTATCCACCAGCGCCCCTATCACGGACCTGCAAAGTAGGTCTTCAGTGGTACGTAGCTAGCCCGCCGTCTTTGCTCTTCCTTCGCAGCGATACTATCGGCCAGGGCCACCAGGTCCTTTGCCTGGCAATAGCTCATGTAGTCAATCATGCGACCCTGGTACGAGACGGCTCCCAGTCCGCGCGCCTGGGCATCCTCGAAGGCCGCCGCCGCCCCCCTCGCGTAGGACACCTCCTCCTCTGAGGGAGCGAAGGTCTTGTTTACGAGCCCCACCTGTGAAGGATGGATGAGAGACTTTCCCCTGAATCCCAACTGGAGACCCCGGCGGACTTCTTGGGTGAAACTCTCCTTGTCCGTCAGCAGCCCGAAGTAGACCGTATCGAGGGCCTGTACTCCGGCAGCAACTGCACTATTGACGATCTGTGAGCGGGCATAGAGCAGCTCATTCTGCTCCGACGACAGGAAGGAGGGATTGCGGCCCAGATCTCTACAGTAGTCTCCCGCGCCGAAGGCAAGTGCCACCACGCGAGTACTGGCTGATGCTATGTCGAATGCATGAACAACACCCTTGGCGGTCTCAATGATGGGCACGAGAGCTATTCTTCCGGTATCGAGTCTCTTTCGCTCCTCTTCCATGGCGATGATGTCTTCCACCTGTGTAATATCCGATTCGCCTTCAGCCTTCGGCAGCATCACACCGTCTAAGTTGTTGTTTGCGACGGCTCGCAGGTCTTCGGACGTCAGCCCCGTTGGAAGAGCATTGACGCGTACGATCGTTGTTGCGCCCGCCGCCTTGAGAGCTTTCAGACAGCTCCCGCTGATCACTCTGGCAGTCGGCTTGTCTTGAGAAGCCACGGCATCCTCAAGGTCGAGAATCAGTGCGTCGGCTTCCGTTGTTGCAGCCTTTGTGATCATACGCATACTGTTGCCCGGTACGAACAGCACAGATCGCAAAAGTATCACTTGTCATCTCCTCTCAGGATTCTGGCTATTACCGTGGCCATCTCGTGCGGACGATCGACAACATACACTCCCGCTTCTTGGAAGGCCTGCACCTTGCTCTCTGCCGTCCCTCTCCCGCCCTCAATGATTGCGCTTGCATGTGAGAACCTCATGCCAGACGGCAATGCCCTGCCAGCTATGAAAGCGGCTGCGGGCTTGGTGAAACCGCCTTGCTTGATTACCTCGGCCGCCTCCTCCTCCGCGACAGTGCCAATCTCACAAAACAGCGCAACGGCTTTGGTCTCCTCGTCCCTCTCGAAAAGAGGCAACAACTCGGGAAGGCTGAGACCGAGAACCTGTTCGGATCCGAGATGGACTGCGGTCGTTATTCCCAGACCCGCCTGAACCAGATTCCAGACTACGGTGCTTGTCCACCCACCGCTTCGAGATGCAACTCCAACACACCCGGGTTTGAAGACTTCCTTTGCGTTCTCTTCTGAGCCTCCCAGCCATCCGAGCGCGGCTTTACCGACACTCAGCAAACCCATAGAGCCGGGACCGAGAATGGTAGCCCCTTCTCTGCGCGCGAAAGCAATCATCTCAAGGCTATCCTGAAGGGGTACTCGCTCAGCCGATACAAGTATGAGCGCGATGCCAGCGCGGATGGCCTCGCAGGCGGCCTGTTTCACGTTCGGCGCAGGGACAAATGTGACGGATGCGTCGATGTGGCCATGTGCACTAATCGCGGCTTCAACACTATCGTACACAGGAAGGCCCCAGACAGTGGTGCCACCTCGTCCGGGTGTCACGCCGCACACGACCTTCGTGCCATAGTCAAGCATGAACCTGGCCCTTGCACTGCCTTCTCTGCCAGTGATTCCCTGAATCATCACGGTGGTCCTGTCATCTATCAGTACAGCCATTGAACCTCCATCGTAGTGCGCCAACTCAGGCAGAGCAGGTCACACACTCGTCCAGCCCATCGATGGGGAGCGCAATATCCAGCCCACCGTTCCCGTACTCGTGGCAGTAGTGCTCGCACGCGAGACACTCGTTGCACCGCCTCGGTATCTCTTCTATTGGAGGAATCGCACTGGGCATCCCGTCTTCGATTCTGAGTATGTTCGTCCCGAAGAGGCTGCAGGCCTTGACACATGCAAACGACTTGCAATTCCGGCAGCAATCGGTGTGGATGGTTATTCGTCCGGTGCGAAAGGGAAGTTCGATGTCACTCATGTTGCGTCTCCCGTTCCTGAATGTAGTCGTCTACCATCTTTCTCATCCGTTCGGCTATGTAGTCAACACGTGTGATGTAGTCACGACCGTAGATTTCAATTCTTGCGGGCATGTCCCTGAGGCCATCTCTCACGATCTCGAGGGACTCGGCTTCCTTGTTGCCAGCGAGGAAGATGACCACGGGAAAGCCGGGGCGGGTGGGGAGGTCCTCCCTGAGCGCTCGCACCAGACCGTGGGCCGTGTGCCACTGTTCTTGGTTGGCGATGTTCGGACCCATCACGGCGTACCCGTCGATGTTGGGCTGAGACAGGATGATCTTTGTGATTCGGTACACCTTCGAGGCAGGGGGATTGCCGCTCGTGTCTGCATAGTCGGCGAGCTTCAATCCCTTTTGTATGAGCGCGTCGGCCGAGAGCATAGCGCCTCCGCCACCGAGGCCCATGAAGCCGATGCATCTCTCTCCATGGCGGCAATCCAGCGCCATCTGAACGAAGTAGCCAGTCCCGCGAAAGTCCTCCTTCTCAACCTCCCACGCGACGCGCTCGAGGGCCGTCGGATCGCGCCCGAGGTCGCGAGGATAGTCTATGCCAAGGTCCGGGTGCCCATTGATTGAGCCTTCGTCAATTACTATCCGGCAGTCGACAGCGTAGATGCTCCCGTCCTGAGTCAGAACAAGCGGGTTGATTTCGGCGCTATGTGCACCGTACTCACGGAACACGCCGTACAGTCGCTCCACAGCTTGGGCGAGCGCAGGCAATATGTGGGCCTCAACTCCCATGTCACTGAATGCCTGACTCACTTGGTCGACTACAATGCCTTCGAGGATGTCGACATTGATACTCCTGAGCTTCTCGGGAGACCTAAGCGCTGTCTCTTCGATGCCTGTGCCGCCCGCCGTGCTCAGCATGACGACCGGTCCCTTGACCAGATACGAGTCGTTGACAATCACACTGGCGTAGAACTCCTTGTCTATACCCAGCCGTTGCTCGACGAGCACTTTGTCAACGCGCAGCCCTTTCACCTCTTTCTGGAGTATATCGGCGGTGATACGCTCCACCTCATCCGGAGAGTCGGCGAACTGGATGCCCCCAAGCTTCATACGCCCTGTAGTTCCAACTTGAGCCTTAACAACCGTAGGACCGCCAATCTGTCGGGCGACCTCACCGGCCTCTTCCTTTGTCCTGGCAAGGCCGCCTCGCGGCACTTGGATGCCGAAGGCCGACAGTAACTGCTTCCCCTGATACTCATCGAGTCTGGGCATCCTTTGCCTCCGTGATTATCCGATCATCGTGTGCGACTTCTGGCGCTCGACCCCGGAACATGCGCCCTGGTGGTGGTGGTGCCTCAGCCATCGCCGAGTTCGCTGTTGATGCGAACCGGCGCATCATTTGGAAGGGGGGACGCCCGCGCATCCGCGGGCGGAATCTGGGCTTGCTCCCACCACGCGCGGAGTTGGTCCAGCGTATGAATGGGTATGTCCTGGTCTCTGCAGCCCAATCGATAGCTGACGAGCCGTGCAGCCATGTGTAACAACTTGACCAGGAATTCACGCTTCGTGTCGTCCAGCCGAAACACCGGCACCGAGATGCTGATAGCGGCAACCGTGTGTCGATGGTGGTTGCTGACCGCACTTCCAAGGCCGAACACCATGGGGATACACCCCTCGGGGTCAAACGAGACACCTGATTGCCGAATCTCTTGCAGTTCGCGTTTCAGGTCGGTTCTCGTCGCGACCGTGTTCTTGGTCAGAACAGGGAGTGCCTCGTTGGGGAAGCGTTCGTCGACTTCGGAGTCAGAGAGGGCGCTCAGTAGTGCCTTGCCCAGTGCAGATGCGTGGGCAGGCATTGTTGACCCTATGGGGCGGCTCCAGCGGAATTCGTGCTTGGATTCTTCACGCAGCATGTACACAACATCGGTACCGGAAAGCGTTCCAAGGTTTGTACACTCACAGGTAAGTTCATTGATCAGCTTGATAACGGGACCTCCTGCTTTCTGAAGGTCGTTCGTGTACTGATAGAGACTGCCGAGGATATACAGTGCAGGGCCAATTGAGTACTTGCCCGACACCTCGCTGCGGACAAGGAAACCTTGCTCACAGAAAGCCGCGAGCATTCGATACGTGGTTGTCTTGTGGAGTTCCAGCTGGACAACGATCTGACTTGCGGAAAGCTCAGGTGACTCAGACGTGAACAGTTGGAGGAGAGACAGGCCCTTGGTCAAAGACTTGCAGTAGCGTTTGGGGTCGCTGTCGGTCTTCATGTGTCGCACCTGTTGCAACCTAGTCGCACTTACGTAGTTCTATCATGAGACAGCCCGCTTGTCAATCCCTCGAATTGCCCAGAATACGGGGGGTTGACAGTGGTCTGTGTGTATGGTAATAATCTAGTGAACCTGCAACATAGTAGCAAGCTTTGCAACCACGCGACAACTGTCAGCCGAGGACTGAGGTTGTTGCCTGCTCTGAAGCGAACCGTCTTGTTGTTACTGGCTGGCAGACGGACTTCAAGGCTTGAAGGGTGGTGTGTAAGGTGATGTGCACAGTGTGGCTGTCTGTGAGTGCGAAGTTGCTGGCGCATGCTGCGACTTAAGGGGGTGTTGTGATGTAGCGAAGCGTCTTGTGTGAGGGGATGACTGGAAGTCTAGTGGATTAAGGGAGGTGTTGAGATGAACAGGAAACTATCGGGGATTCTGGTATCTCTTGCTTTGCTTGTTCTATTAGTAGGTGGATGCGCCCCAGCTGCGAGCCCGGGTTCGGAGGCCGGAACGGCTTCGACTCCTTCAGCGGAGAGCACAACGTTTGTTGCGCAGATGCTATATCCGGGGACGGTATTGGGTGACGCGGGCTATATGGGCGTCATGTACAAAGAGTACATCGAGAAAGTCACGCAGGGACGAGTGGTAATCGACCTTCAGCCGCCTGGTGCTGTTGTGCCGGCTAATGAGGTGTTCGCAGCCGTCAGCGATGGTACTATCGACATGACCTTTGCGGCCTATGGCGGATACTACACCGGTATCCTACCGGAGGCGGATATTGAGACCGGCCTCCCGTTCGCTTGGCTGACGGCTCGTGAGGCAATCGAAGGGTACGAGGTGTACGGCATAGGCGACGAACTGCAGCAACTGTATGCTCAGCACAACATACACCACCAGCCGGTCTTCTTCGACACTCTGTATGTACTCCTTAGTACCGTGCCGATCAACGAGCCCGAAGACTTGCAGGGCCTGAAGGTAAGGGCCCCTGGCATGGTCGGCGACTGGGTGGCTTCCTGGGGTGGCTCGCCCATCACAATTCCACTTACCGAAACCTACATGGCTATCAAGCTGGGGACGATGGATGCTTCCATCATGAGTCCTTCGTACTTGGAGCTATCGAGCCTGAAAGAGGTTATTCCCTACGTTGTACTGTCGCCGAGTCTCAATACCATTGTTGGCAACATCCTGATTAATCAGGACTCTCTCAACGCCCTGCCTGCGGATGTTAGAGATGTTGTTGCGGAATCGGGCAAGTACATCGCATACTACGGAGGACAAATCTACAAGGACCTCACGTACGTCCAGATCGCGAAAGAACAATACGGTCTGGAGATCATCCGGTGGGATGACGATGCGGTCATGCGGGCCACAGAAGCTGGCGTCAAGACATGGGAGACGGTCGCCGCAAAGAGCTCCAAATGCGCGGAACTTGTCGACATTGTGAAGCAACAGCTTAGAGACGAGGGTAGAATCTCTTAGATTGTTTCTGTTCAGCTGCAGCTGGAGGAGAGCGATTGTACTCTCCTCCAGGCTATTCTTTGGAGGTGGCGTATGCGTCGAATGGAGACCATTGCTGACTGGATTGACTCCGCAACCAGGAAGATTGGCGAGGGTGTGAGCTACCTGTTTCTCCCCATGGTTGCTATCCCCCTCACAGAGGTCACGTTGCGGTACGTGTTCAACAGCCCGACCATCTGGGCCTGGGATGTCAACGTTCAACTCCAGGCGATTCTTGTGTCTCTTGGCGGCGCGTACGTATTCCTGTCTGGACGGTTCATAGTGGTCGATGTCCTCGTCGCAAGACTTTCAAGACGATCGAAGATGAAGTTGGAGTTGGCTACAAGTGTTGTCGGATTCTTTGCCATTGGCATGCTGACATGGCTGGGCGCGAAGAAAGCTTGGCAGGCATGGCTACTGCGGGAACACTCTTTCTCCAACTGGGCGCCGGCAGTGTATCCGCTGAGATTCTTGGTCCTGTTCGGATTTTTCCTGCTGCTGCTGCAGCTGATATCCAGTTTCTGCCACACACTTGCTACTGTGATGGGCGAGGGCGAATCTTCTGCCGCCGCAAAGCACCCTACGGAGGCAGAGTAGTGGAACCCGGACTCCTTGTGGCACTCACCTTTGGTGCCCTTCTCGTGTTGTTGGCTCTCGGCATTCCTGTTGCCTTCAGCCTGTTTGCCGTGGCCCTGGTGACAGCCCTCTTCGTAAAGGGAGCTTCGTTCTCTGCCGTGGCTTACGTTGCCACGTTTGGCACACTGACGAAGGATGTGTACCTGGCAATCCCGCTGTTCATCTTCATGGCCGCGATTCTTGAATTCTCTGGGGTGGTGAGCAATCTCTACGAGGCCGCGTACAAGTGGTCCGGCGCTTTTCGGGGTGGCCTCGCCATCGGCACTCTTGTGGTGTCCGCGGTGCTTGCTGCCATGAGTGGACTGGGCGCGACAGCAACCGTAACTCTGGGCGTGCTTGCTCTTCCTGAGATGCTAAGGCGTGGGTATGACAAACACCTGGTTGTTGGATGCATTCCAGCAGGAGGGGCCTTGGGCCCAATCATCCCGCCAAGCATTGTCATGATTATTCTTGCGGGACTTACAGGGTTGTCCGTTGGTAGACTGTTCATAGGTGGGATTCTTCCGGGATTGCTCATTCTCGCCTTTGGTGCGGGCTACATCGCTGTAGCAGCTCTTGTCAGGCCGTCGATTGCCCCTGCCCTCCCTCCTGAATTGCGAGCCACTTGGTTGGATAAGATCAGGGTACTGCGGTACACACTGGCTCCGATTCTGCTGATAGTCGCGGTTCTAGGCAGCATCTACACGGGCGTTGTGACACCGACGGAGGCGGGGGCCATGGGGGCTGGTGGGGCAATTGTGTGCGCGGCCATCAACAGGCGGTTGAAATGGACTGCGATGAGACAAGCCATGCAGCAAGCCACTCAGACCACTGCCATGGTGATGTGGTTATTGTGCGCGGGGGCCGCCTTCGCTACGGTCATGCAGGTCACGGGGCTGTCCGCATTCATCCGAGACAGTCTCCTGGCACTGACGACCAGCCCACTGCTGCTAGTAGGGCTGATGATGAGTGTGGCGATCGTCCTGGGTTGTTTCATGGATGCAGGCGCGAATCTGATGATTTGTGTGCCGATCTTCTGGCCGGTGGCGGTCGCTTTGCCGGTGGATCCCATCTGGTGGGGAGTGCTCTTCACAATTGCCCTCTGTCTTGGATACATAACGCCGCCGTTTGGCATGAATCTCTTCTATCTGAAGGGCGTAGCCCCGGCAAACATTACGATTGGGGATATCTACCGGGGTTCAATTCCGTTCGTCCTGGTGTATTTCGCTGCAATCATTGTCCTTATCGTGGTTCCGGGCGTTGTTACGTGGCTGCCAAATCTGATGATGAAGTGAGCAGTGAACGCGCACAGACACCCTAGGGGGTATGGCGTGCGTTGCCGGTGTTGAACATCTGCAGACTGCGTATCGGTGACCAGGGTTGGGTTGGGGGTTGAGGCCCAATGCAATGTTCTCTGCCATCTAGGCGCTGTTTGGATGTTTCTGGACATCCGTGGCTAGAAATTTCGCGCCATAGATTCGCGCCGCTGACGTCGAACAGTACAAGGAAACGCTGGCGCATCCCCTTTTCGAGCCGACAACTCTAACGGGGGGTTGCAGATCCATAGCATCAAGTCTAGTTGGAGGTGTCCAATGAAGATCTGGTATCAAAGTGCCACGTCGTATGGCTACGAGCCCGTATGGGATGACTACGGAAGAGCCATGCAGGAACAATGCAGACGAGTCGCCAGGCCTGACACTGAGGTGCATATCGAGGGCATCGAGGTGATGATCAGGGATGTAGAAAACTACCCTGCGTTGAAATACTACGAAAAGGCACAGATCATCAACAATATCGTCCGGGCTGAGGCCGAGGGCTACGACGCCGTCGTCATCAGCTGCACGCTGGACATTGGCCTTGAAGAAGGCCGCTCTCTGGTTGACATCCCGGTGGTGTCAATCAGCGAGGCAAGCTTCCACGTGGCCATGATGCTGGGGCGTCTCTACGCGGTCGTGACCAGTTCATACGCGTTCTTCAACGTCTTCAAGGAACTAACCGAAAGATACGGCCTCAGCAGCCGGTACTTGCCCGGGCCGTACGTCTGCCCTGCATCGGAAGAGGAGATAGCTCTCTCGTTGGCAGATCCGGGCCCACTCCTCAAGAAGTTTGAGGCGGTTGCGAAGAGGGCGGTGGCCGACGGAGCCTCCGTCATCGTGCCCAACCCGACGTTCTACGGCTCGCTGGCCTACAGGGCGGGAGTGACCAGGATACAAGACGCCGTCGTGTTGGATACCGTTGCCATCCTCATCAAGACCGGAGAGATGATGGTCGACTTGAAGAAGGTTGGCATGGGGCCCTCCAGGCAGATTGGCGTCTACGGTATGCCCAATCCTGAGGCTCGTGCCAAGGCATTCACTAGCCTGAAGGATGTATTCAAGATACCGTAGGAGTGGCAAGACTCTGCGGGCGGAAATCGGAGAATCTATCAGAAGGAGCTTGGTCCATGGCACAACATGTGATTCATCCCATTCCTTTGATGACGCTGAGCAGGCCCATGTCGGAGCAGGTCTATCGGATGGCACCGTATGTTGGCCCAACGGTTGTCGACTGCGTCTTCGTGTGGTACATCGAAGGACCGAAGCAACAAATCATGGTCGATGCGGGCATGACCGCCCACATGATGCGCAAGGCCAACGTGCCCGGGTTCAGCACTACCGCCACACACATTCAGACTGTGGAGGAGGGGTTGGGTGATCTGGGACTCACGCCCGGCGATATTGACATCGTGATTGTGAGCCATCTTCATCTTGATCATATCCCGCTTGCCCCGCTGTACACCAAAGCCAGGTTCCTTGTGCAGCAGGCCGAGTTGGACTACCATCGAAATCCTCCACCTCCAGCGGTCGAGCCGAGACCCTGCCCGAAAGAGCTCTTGGATACCATCAACTTCAAAGTGATGAAGGGCGACTACGAGATGGAAGAGGGCGTGAAGGTGTTGTTCACGCCGGGGCACACTCCGGGGGGCCAGTCGGTGGCAGTCGACACGGTTAAGGGACTGGCCGTTATCGACAGTCTGTGCACCACTGATGCGAACTGGAACGTGCCTCCGGCTCTGCAGGACAGGATGGAGTTCCTCCTCCCAGATTGTCACAGCGACCTCATGGATGCGTACAACAGCATGCGAAGAATCCACGAGATAGCGGCCATCAAGGTGCCGTCGCACGAGCTGCGGCTGGCTTGGGTGAAGACTATTCCGGAGCAGCAAGAGACTGCACGGTGAGCAGCCGAGGTGCTCCCCTACATCCCTATGGCATTTGCGCTGCGCGCATTGCGTGCATGGTCTCCCTCCTCAATGGGCGAAGTTTTCACGGGCGAGGTCCGGTGTTCAGTCTTGAGTTGTAACAGGCGAGAATGGCGCGCTGTTTAGCGTGCGAGATAGCGGTGCGGTGTCATGTACGCGGTGCAAGGTGGATCCATTCCGAGAGTTTCCGTGGACAGGACGGAGCGATAGCGATGAAAGAGCTATACGTCGGCAGAGAGACAGTGTATCGAGTGATGTACGACTCTATGGCCAGAGCCGTCTTCACCATGCCTGTGGATGTGCAGGCCAGGTTCGCGGAGTTGATTTCCGCCGAGAAGAACGAAGCCGCGCGTCACAGCCTGGAACTGACCTTGACCAACTGCGTTGGAATGAACCAGCAGGGTAATCTGCTGCTATGTCCGGACACCGGCGCCCCCACCTTCTACGTTAGAATCGGGGACAACGTGAGCATAGAAGATGGGTTCTCCACGCTACAGGAAGAGTGCAGGCGTGCAATGACGGACATGACCATGGATGGCAAGCTGAGGCCCAACCTGGTTCACCCCATCACTCGCCAGAACACGGGAACCAACACTGGCTATTTCATGCCCCACATCGACCTCACGTTCGACCATTCAATCAGCCACATGGACATGGTCGCGGTTCCCATCAGCGGAGGGTCTGAAACATCGGGAACGTTCTATCGCATGATGTCGCCCGTCGATGGAAAGAAGGGCATCCTCAGGTTCATCCTCGACTGTGTGAAAACTTCCACCTTCGCTGGCAGAACCTGCCCTCCCAACGTGGTTGGAATCGGCATCGGAGGAACGGCGGACGTGTGTATGAGACTGGCTAAGCAGGCTGCAGTCCTGAGGCCGATCGGCCGCCGTCACCCGGACTCCGATATCGCGGAGTTCGAAAAGGAAGTCCTGGAACTCATAGGTTCCCTTGGAATCGGGCCGATGGGAAGAGGCGGAGATACAGGGGCGCTTGATGTCCACGTAGAGTATGCGGCGACCCATGTCGCCGGGCTTCCAGTGGCCTATAACGCGCAGTGCCAGCTGGGACGGCGCGGAGCGATGCGCATATCGGAAGAAGGTGAAGTGTCGTTCGTTGAATTGCCTGACTGGGACTTGGCGCGATAGCGCTTGTGCCCTGCACACGTGGAGACTGAAATGACGACGAGAAGACTGACAACCTCGCTTTCCGAGACGGAGGTTAGACAGCTCTCCATTTCCGATGAGGTCTATCTGGACGGGCTCATCTACACGTGCCGTTCACAGTTCCAGATCAGGGCTCTTGAGCAGGACATCCTGCCACCCCTGGATTTTCGTGAACTGAATGTGATGTTCCACATGGGGGGGATAATGCGGAAGGTGGCAGGTCGGTGGGAGGCGTTCAGTCTGCTCGCAACCTCCAGCTATCGATTCGACAAGCTCACACCCTCCATCGTCAAGAAGCTGGGTGTAAGGGCGATCATCGGCAAGGGAACCATGGGAGGTAGAGTCGTGGCGGCCATGAAAGAGGAGGGGTGTGTCCACCTTTCGTGGGGGGCTGTGATTGGAAATGTGCTGGCCGGGGGTGTCAGGAGTGTGCAGGGTGTGTACGGACTGGATGAACTGGGCCCTGTCGAGGCCACTTGGGTGCTTGAGGTGGAGAAGTTCGGGCCATTCGTGGTTGACATCGATGCGCACGGCAACAACCTGTTCTCAGAGGTGAGAACTCGCGTAGATACGAGGCTGGCGTCAGTCTTCAGGGAGTACGACATCACGGGTTTTGAGTACACCTAGGACGGTGTAGGCTCGTAAGACTCCGGTGGCACCACCGAGGGGTCCGTCGGCGCGGGCGCTTATATCAAAGGGGGCGTTCTATGACAGAAGTCATTACACAAGACAATTTGACAGAAGTGGCGACCACGCTGCTCTCGAAGGCGGCAACCGACTACCCCAAGAGCTATCTAGACAGGATAGTCAGGGCATTTGAGATTGAGGACAATGGCGGCAGCAAGAGGGCGCTCGCATCGATGTTGGAGAACATTGCCGCTGCTGCGGAGGAAGGTCGCTGTATCTGCCAAGACACCGGAGTCCCCGTGTTTCACGTGTATTTGAACCCTGACATCCATGTCCGTGGCGATATGAACGCCGCGCTCACGGATGCAACAGCGACCGCCACAAGGCAGGTGCCGCTTCGCCAGAACGTGGTCGAGCCTTTCACCTATGAGAACTCGGGGAACAACATCGGTTGGGGAGTGCCGTTCGTCCATTACCACTACAGTGCCGAACCGGGACCGCTGAAGCTCAGAGTTGAGTTGAAAGGATTCGGCGGCGAGATCAAGTCATCCTCCGACTGGATAATGACCAGCTCCCGAAACATGGAGAATGCGGTATTGGCATACGTTCTCAACAGTGTGATTCTATCGAAAGGAGAGGCGTGTCTTCCCTCGTTTCTGGGGATCGGCGTTGGCGGCTACGCGGCCGAAGCCGTTGCGAATGCCAAGAGCGCCGTCTTTCGAGAATTGTCCGGCGTTCGGTGGGAGAAGACTCCCTTCGAGGAGAGGGTGGAGCGATGCGTAAATCGGCTTGGCCTTGGGGCAGGGGGGCTGGGGGGAAAGGTGACCACCATGGGCGTGTACGTGTCACGCAGGGGGACACATACTGCTGTGTCGTCAGTGGCGGTTTCCCATCAATGCTGGGCATCAAGGGCCTCTGAGGTGCTGATCGGGAAGGAAGGTGTCCGGTACGTGACTCCTCACCTTGAGAAAGGCGAGGCGGCCAGCCTGAGAGAGAAGGTTGTGACTCCGTCACTCGGCGAGGTGAGCGTGGGGGCGCGGGTGCATGAGTTCACTACGCCGGTCTCCGACCCTGACATCGCAAGACTGCGGATAGGGGATATCGTCTACTTGAATGGCACCATCTGCACGGCTCGTGATCGTGCGCATCAGCGGATGGTCTCCAACCTTGAGAAGGGGGATGACATTCCGCAGGAGATTCTGGATAGCAAGGCTATCTATCATTGCGGGCCGGTTGTGGCAGAGGAGTCGTGTGGCTGGACCATCAACGCGGCGGGCCCGACCACGAGTTCTCGATTCACCGATGATGGTGCAGTACTGGCCGAACGTGGAGTGTTCAATATGGCGATTGGGAAGGGAACGATGGGTGAGAGAATGCGCTTGGCCCTCAAGGGACGGGGAGTGTATCTGCTGGCAACTGGGGGGTGCGCTATCGTCTACCAGAAGAGGATACGGACGGCTAGCCCCCGATGGCTGGACCTGGGCTACCCGGAAGCTGTCTGGGTTTTCGACGTGGATCGATTCGGGCCGCTTGTGGTTGGCATCGACTCGACTGGTCAGTCACTTTCTACGAACCTAATGGATCAGGTCTACGAGAAAGCCAGGGATATCTATCGGGACGAAGGACTAGACCCGCATGAAAGATATGCCCAGTACCCTGTGACGTTTGCGGGCCTTGCTCTCGAAGAGATTATCGCAAGGGAACACGGCACAATGCAGGCCTGACCGTGCCTGCTCCTACTCGGCCCTTTCTCTCCGCGTTTGGCGTCCGTCGTATTCACACGTCCCCTGTGGCACCAATGTCTGGCCGCCGATGATGCGCGCAAGCTGAAGAGTGAGGACCTTTGGTTGAGTGGCAGAGCCGTTCAAGACCAACGAATCACGCTTCCCGGCGAGATTTTCGGTGTCCGCATGTTGTCGGGCTATTCTGGTCAATGGCGTTGGGCTTCGTAGAGGGAGTCGCTGACTGCAAGTTAGATCGCAGTCACGTTGTGGCGACACGACACGTGGTTCGCTTCAGCGAGAATGGCTGGTTCTCGTGAGTGCCTCGGACATGAAACCTGCTCTGTCCGTTCTAACCCTGTTGCCCACATGAACAGGTTGCCAGTGTTGAAAGCACGAAGGCAGTGCTTATGAATGCAGAATAGAGAGTGGTTGCCTCACAATCCGGCATGAGCACTCACTGGCCTATGACTATCAATGAGCCTCGGTGGGGATGGCTGCAATCCTGACGGCAGGCTCAGTCATCGGGTTTCAAGACTTGCCCTAGGAGCCTGTCGGAGAAACAATTCTCATTGCCATATAGGGCATCGAGATGGAACACTGGTGGGGTATAGTAGTAGCGTGAAGACGTTCAAGCCGTACGCGCCGAACCAACTACTGCTGCTACCGCCGTCGTTGCAGGA